>CADBUH010000208.1 GCA_902797775.1 uncultured Erysipelotrichaceae bacterium
ACCAACTTCTAGTAGAATACTTTGATCTTCTAATAAGGTAAATGTAACTCCATAATTATCTAATTCACGAATGGTTTTATCCGATAAACCTCCATGAATTAATACAAAACTCTCACTCACAATTACTTTCTTTTGAAGAAGATATAACTTTCTTAATACTTCTTCGGATATTTTTCCATTATAAGTAATCGTATAATCTTCAACAGGAGATAAGGATGGAATACTTTTATGTAATTCTTCATAAACATGATGTGCGTCATCACCTTGATAAATAAATCCATCTTCATAAATAAAGAGTTCTCGATCTAAGAGTAAAGGATTCACATCAATCGCATCAAACATCTCTTTTGTATAAGGAAGATAAATACTATCCCCTTCCTTTAAGATTTCAATAATCTTATCGTTTTCTAATTGTTGGGATTGATCATCTTCTGCGAAAGTAAAGGTTAAATAAAAATGATTAATATAGTTTAATAAACTTCGTTTAAAGAGAACTTTTGTTTGATCATCGGTAAGTTCTAAATAATAAATCCCATGCTCTTCTCGATACGCATATCGATTATGAAAATCATCTTGGTAATGCGTTTCAATGTATTCATCTAAATGTTCTTTACTTCGAAAGATTCTTTCTTCCTTATTTCCTAACAAAAAGTTCAACATTCTTTCATGGGTATAGGAAGTATCTACTCCAAATAAGAAATCTGGATCATATTGATAAGAGACAACCATTTTATCCATCTTTGGATTGGTAATAAAACAATTATAGTTTTTTGGGCCTTCTTGTGTAGAAGCTCTTTCTTGTATCCATTGAAAAAGATTCTCATGTATACGTACAGGAGAATGTAGTAAATCTTCTAATTTAAAAATCTTTTCATTTGTCATAGTTTTCGATATTGATAGAGGATAATTCCTCCTGCTACAGCGACATTTAAAGATTCAAATCCATTCATTTCAATCCTTAAATTAATATCTGTTTCTTTTAATAATTCTTTGGATACTCCATTTCCTTCATTTCCTAATAGAAAAGCCATCTTTTCTTGCGAAGGAATTTCTTGCATAGAAGTAGCGTTCTCTAAAGAAGTTCCAACACAATAGACACCTTCTTCTTTTAATTTTAAAATTCTTTCTTTTAAATCTTCATAATGAATTGGAATTTGAAAAAGAGCACCTTGTGTTGAACGTATTACTTTTTCATTTAATACATCACATGTATCTTTTGAACAATAAATCGCATCATAAGAAAAAGATACAGCTGTACGTATTAAAGTACCTAAATTCCCTGGATCTTGAATTCCATCCAACAATAGAATTCGATGATATTGTTTTACTTCTTTCTTAGGTAGATGACAGATTCCAATATACTTCGTACCGGAAGGATTGGAAGAAAGTTTATTGAGTATCGCCTCTGTTACTTCTTGAATTGGTACATCCTTAAACTTACATTCTCCTTCATATAGAATTAATTCTACCGCATCATATTTTAAAGCTTCTTCAATGAGATGTTCCCCTTCCACTAAGAAAAGTCCAGTCGCATCACGTTCTTTCTTTTGATGTAACTTATTCCATTTCTTAACTTGTGCATTCTCTAAAGAGGTAATCTTTTCCATTATTCACCTTTCACAAATTCTAATAACGCTTCGGCAGCTTTTTGAATCCCATGGTTTCCTTTATCTTCTAATCCTAAACAAGTATAGATTTCACCAACTGGTATCTCTTGATGAAAGAGCTCTTCAAAGATTGTATGAATGAGTTTGGTGCATTGTTCTTTCTCTTGCATTGGTCCAAAAGGATTCGCAAAGAAGGTAGTTGATAAACCTTTTTCTTGGGTTGTACCTAAGGCATTACGTTTTCCTTCTATAAAGGTTGGTAAAGCTTCTTCCATTGAATCAAAGAGTTTCATCCCTCTTTCATCCGTATAATTATTCGCATATAAGAAACAATCGATTGGATGGTCTTGTGTAATGATGCGATAGGATGACGCAGGTAATACAACACGTGCATTCGCTTTCTCTGGATTAAAGAAGATGGAACGATCCATATCACGATATGCTGTTCCTTTATCTAAATCATCTAATCGTACAAAAGCACCAATCTCCGTTCCTTCTGCAACAAGTTTTCCTTCTTCATTTAGATGCACACTTCCCATATCATCAAACACAACTTCTTGATGATCAATGATATTTGAAGCAAGTACACTCAAAGCCTCAATCGTTTCGGATTTTCCTGCTCCAGAATCACCCATAAAGAGTAATCCTTTCTTCGTACCATCTTTCAAATAAAGATTTACCATTGCCCCATGGATTGGTAACCATCCTTTTTTCATAACACATAGGTTATGTAACGTTAATATCATCTTTTTTGTATAACCAAAGTAATCAATCTCATTTGCGTTTGATACTTTTCCTACGAATAAATCATTTGTTTCATCATAATAATACGTTGTATCTTTCTTATCATCTTTTATTCCAAATAGCATGATACAATCTGGTTTTTCCATTGCTTCTTCTTGGGTCGCAAGTTCAAATAGGTTCGCCATCGCTACTGCACTTGAGATTTGATCTCTTTGAAAATAAGAAAGAATAAGAAGTTTTCCAACTTTCGCTGGATAACAAATCCAATCCTCTTCTTCGTTCACAAAATCCTTAATTGGATTTATATCTGTTTTCATAAATGTATTTGTACGTTTATTACTTCTAGGATGAAGAATTAAAGGTGTTCGCATCATAATTTGATTCACAAATGGAATTCCTTCTAAACATTCATATCCTTTTAATTGATATTGTGTGTAATATTCTAATAAGATACTCGCATTCGTTCCTGCTTGAAGTTGACGATAGACTTTATTCTTATTTCCTTGAATCTTTTCTTCTAACGTACGATAGAAATTTAATACAAGTGCATTCACATTACTATCCGCATCAATAAAGTTTTGAAGTTGGAACCCTTCTTCATTATGAGTATACAAGAAAGAATACCGTTGAAGATGTCGCCAATAGTTATAGCCTTCTTCTACAATCGCTAATAGATTTTCTTTCTTTTCTAACATTGGATCTTGAATATCTTCAATATCCATCACAAGTAATTGTTTAATAAGATGTATGAGATGATCTTCGATTTCTCCATCCGTACATTCTTTACACCAAAGATATAAATCATGGTGATGAATATGAAGGTCTTTTAAAAATCTTGTGAGGTATGTATAAAAACCCTCTGAAGAAATAATATCTACATTGTCTTTAATATATTTTTTTGAATAATTGAGTATGACGGTGTTGTCATGGAAATAGATTGCTTCTTTCATAGTACCTCTTTCTATTTCGAACGTTGTCTTAATACTTCAAACCCTAATACCGCACTCGCTCCTGCTGCATTTAATGCATAATGGAAATCATTTGCGTATGGAATATATAAGTTTTGATCACTTTCTTTTAATACTTTACTTGATAACCCTCTAAGTTCTCCACCAATCAATAAAACAATTGGTTGGTTAAAATTTCCTTCTGTATATACTATAGCGTTTTTTCGCATCGCTGCGTAACAAGTTAATCCTTTTTCTTTTAATACTTTAATATCTTCACTAATATCTTCCGATAAATAAATTGGTAATGCATCATATGCACCAGCCGAAGATTTTAGGATGGTAGCTTCGACCATTTCCCATTCCCTTTTTCTTAGAATAAGACCTGTACATCCAGA
>CADBUH010000209.1 GCA_902797775.1 uncultured Erysipelotrichaceae bacterium
AGAATTTATGAAATGCATTTTGGAGTAAACCACGGAATAATACTTCTTCACAAAAACCAACTAAGATCATTTGTAATAGAAAATAAAGAATTTCAATAGCCTAAATTCCTTTAGGGATTCTTTCTGTATAGTGCTAAAGGCTTCCTAAAAACCTAAATAGAAGAACTGTGTTATAATTTTTTTCGTATTCATTGTATAGATCTTTAATACGGAAAGATGTTTCTACCAACTACCATAAATAGTTGACTACAAGGCTTGTTTATTCTTGGAGGTTTTAATGATGAAATATGATGTGATTATTATTGGAATGGGACCAGGTGGAATCTATTCAGCTTATGAATTGATAAAGAATAATCCAAATCTTAAAATCGCAATGTTTGATGAAGGACATGCTTTAGAGAAAAGAAAATGTCCGATTGATGGAGAAAAGATTACTTCCTGTATTCATTGTAAGAGTTGCTCAATTATGAGTGGCTTTGGAGGAGCTGGTGCTTTTTCTGATGGAAAATATAATATTACGAATGATTTTGGGGGAACCTTATATAAATATATTGGAAAAAGGAAAGCCCTTGAACTCATGCATTATGTCGATGATATTAATACAAGTCATGGTGGAGAAGGTACGAAATTATATTCCACTGCGAATTCTAAATTCAAAAAGATATGTCTTCAAAATGACCTACATTTATTAGATGCTTCCGTTCGTCATTTAGGTACAGATATTAACTATGTTGTACTATCCAATCTTTATAATGAATTAAAAGAGAAAGTGGATTTCTATTTTGATTGTAAAGTAGAACATATTGAAATCTTAGAAAATGGCTATCAAGTCTTAACGGAAAAAGATTCGTATACCTGTGAGAAATGTATTGTCTCGGTTGGTAGAAGTGGTAGTAAATGGATGCAGAAGATTTGTGAAGAAATAGGAATCAAAACAAAATCGAATCGTGTAGATATTGGTGTAAGAGTTGAACTTCCTGCTGAAATCTTTTCCCATGTAACCGATGAACTATATGAAGGAAAGATTGTTTATCGTACACATAAATATGGAGATATGGTTCGAACATTCTGTATGAATCCTAATGGAGAAGTCGTTAATGAAAATACGAATGGGATTGTAACGGTTAATGGACATAGTTATGAAGATCCTGATAAGAAGACAAATAATACAAACTTTGCTTTACTTGTATCAAAAGAGTTTTCAGAACCATTTAAAGATTCGAATGGTTATGGAGAAAGTATTGCACGGTTAAGTAATATGTTAGGTGGAGGTGTACTTGTACAACGTTTTGGAGACTTAATTCGTGGACAACGTAGTACAGAAGAACGAATGAAAAGTTCATTTATTACACCTACATTAAATGCGACACCAGGGGATTTAAATCTCGTTCTTCCTAAACGAATTATGGATGGAATTATAGAAATGATTTATGCCTTAGATAAAATCGCTCCAGGAACAGCGAATGATGATACCTTACTCTATGGGGTAGAAGTAAAGTTCTATAATATGGAAGCACAAGTTGATAATCACTTAGAAACGAAATATAAAGGTCTCTATATCATTGGGGATGGTAGTGGGATTACACACTCTTTATCCCATGCTTCCGCAAGTGGTGTCTTTGTCGCAAGAGAGATTTTAGAATCCTATCAATAAATTTTTTCTTGTCATAGGAAATGAGAGACAGGTAAAATAATAAAATAGAAATACAGGAGGAAACTTTATGATTATTGGATGTGTAAAAGAAATCAAAAACAATGAATTCCGTGTTGGGATAACACCTGATAACGCCAAAAGTTATGTAAACTCTGGACACACTGTGTTAATTGAAAAGGGTGCAGGTGTAGGTTCTGGTTTTACTGATGAGGAATATAAAAAAGCAGGGGCCAAAATCATAAAGAACGCCAAAGATGTGTGGGATAAATGTGAAATGATGATAAAGGTTAAGGAACCTTTAAAGAGTGAATTTAAATTCTTCCATGAAGGCTTAATCCTTTATACCTATCTTCATTTAGCTGCAGATCCTACAGCGACAAAAGCTTTATTAAAAGGAAAAGTAAAGAGTGTTGCGTATGAAACCATTATGGAAAGAGATGGTAGTTTACCTTGTCTAGCACCAATGTCACAAATCGCAGGTCGTTTATCACTTCAAGAAGGTGCGAAATACTTAGAGAAGAGATTTGGTGGAGAAGGTATCTTACTTGCGGGTGTTCCAGGAACACCGAAAGCGAATGTGGTAATACTAGGTGGTGGAACTGTAGGAATGAATGCGTGTAAGATTGCGGTAGGTATGGGTGCACAAGTAACCATCATTGATACAAACTTACAACGTCTTGAATACTTAGATAATATCTTTGGTTCTGGAATCCAAACATTATATTCAAATGATACCAATGTAGAACGTGCTGTCATTGATGCAGATCTTGTGATTGGTTGTGTACTTGTACCAGGTGGTGCGACACCTAAAATCTTTAAGAAAGCATTCCTAAAAGAGATGAAACCAGGAGCTGTATTTGTGGATGTAGCCATTGACCAAGGTGGATGTGGTGAAAGTTCACGTGTTACTTCACATGATGATCCAATCTATATTGAGGATGGGGTTGTGCACTATTGTGTAGGTAATATGCCTGGTTCTGTACCACGTACTTCTACGATTGCCTTAACTAACGCTACACTTAAATATGGCTTACAAATCGCAGATCGTGGATTAGAAAAAGCTTGCCAAGAAAATAGTGTCATCTATTCAGGTGTAAACACATATGATGGTAAGTTAACTTGTAAAGGTGTTGCGGATGCAATACCATCTCTAAAATATACAGATATTAAGGAGTTATTCTAAACGAGGGAAACCTCGTTTTTTCTATGGTAAAATGAAAACGATGAAACGAATTTTTTCATATTGTTTATCTTTATGTATTCTTCTTCTTGCTTTTCCTATGCATGTTGTACAAGGAGAAGATACACAACTTGTCCATATAGGAAGAGACCAATTGTTTTCCAATGATTGGTTATTTCTAGAAGAAGATATCCAAGATGGTTCATTAATAGAATTTGATGATTCAAATTGGGAGAGAGTTGATCTTCCTCATGATTATATTATTCATCATGATTTTACTTTAGAAGCAGAAGCAGAAAGTGGTTTTCTTCTTGGAGGAATTGGATGGTATCGTAAACATTTTACGGTTGATGAATCTTTAAAAGAGAAACAATTTATCCTTCGTTTTGAAGGTATTTATATGAACGCAGATATTTATTTAAATGGAAAACATTTAGGGTTCCATCCGAATGGATATACCTCTTTTTCAGTTGATTTAACAGAAGATCTTTTATTTGAAGAAGAGAATATTTTAGCGGTTAGAGTTGATGCGACAACACCCAATAGTCGTTGGTATTCAGGGGCAGGAATCTATCGAGATGTATACCTATCCGTTTTAGAACCAACTCATTTTGAAAAAGAAGAGACCTTAATCGTTTCTACAAATAAAGAGGATTCTTTTAGTACGAAAGTTCATTTACAACTATCCAATTCAAATCCGAAACAATCCTTCACGATACAAGGAAAACTTTATAACCAAAATAGAGAACTTCTTCATAAAGAAGAAAAAGAAATAACGTTATCCGAAAACCAAAAGGAAGAAATTGAACTTCTTTATGAACTTAACCAAGTAGAATTATGGGATGTGAAGAATCCTTACTTATATACATATGAATTTTCAATCCTAAAAGGGAATCAAGTAGTAGATAAATTTGAAATGGATTATGGATATCGAACGTTCTTTTTTGATCCTGAGAAAGGATTCTTCTTGAATGATGAACCAATGAAATTAAAAGGTGTATGTCTTCATCATGACCAAGGTTCTCTTGGTAGTGCACTTTATGAAACATCTTTAAAACGACAATTAGAAAAGATGAAAGAGATGGGTGTTAACGCAATCCGTGTTACCCATAATCCTTCTTCTTCAATGTTAAGAAAGTTATGTGATGAGATGGGTTTCTTAATGATAGATGAAGCATTTGATACTTGGGCATTAGCGAAGAATCATAATTATCGAGATGGTAGTAGTTACTTCTTAGAAACCATTCCAGAAGAAAGTAAGATTCTTAATATGGAAGAAGGAATGTCTTATCGAGAATATGATATTAAGACAATGGTAAGAGATGGTAGAAATCATCCTTGTATTATTATGTGGTCAATTGGGAATGAAATCTTAGGGAATATTGGAGGAGATACTTCAATGTATCCTACGTATGCAGAAGAACTTGTGCAATGGGTAAAAGAGATGGATTCAACGAGACCTGTAACGATAGGGGATAATTTATCTTTTAAATCAAATCCAATCCAACTTCAAATGAATGAACCAATTATAAAAGAAGGTGGCGTGATTGGGTTTAATTACGCTAGTGGAGATCAATATGATTTGATGCATGAAGAATATCCAGAATGGCCTTTATATGGTTCAGAAGTATCTTCTAGTTACGCTAGTCGAGGGTATTATGGTTCTTATGGAATTAACCAAGAAACAAATGAAATAGGCTCTTATTGGTATGAAGCAGTGGAATGGGGCTCAACAATGGATGAAGCTTGGGAAAGTACAATCTCTCGCGATTATGTTGCAGGAGAGTTTATATGGACTGGTTTTGATTATATTGGAGAACCAGAACCATGGAATGGTCTACAACCTGGTAGAGCTAGTTCTACAACGTATACACCACGTTCTTCTTATTTTGGGGTAGTAGATACAGCAGGCTTTGAAAAAGATGCCTACTACTATTACCAATCCCAATGGAATGAGGATGTGCATACCTTACATCTATTACCAATTTGGAATGATGAAGTTGTAAAAGATGAAAATGGAAATATACGTATTCATGTCTATAGTGATTTAGAAGAAGTAGAACTCTTCTTAAATGGAGTATCACAAGGTAAGAAAAACTTTGGTGAATTACATAAAACAGAAGTAGGTTATACCTATCATGATACGCAATATTTAACGTGGTCTATTCCATATGAAGAAGGAATCGTAAGTGCGAAAGGATATGACGCAAACGGAAAAGAAGTCATAGATACAAAAGGAAGAAAAGAAATATCTTCTTTCTTAGAACCATCTGACTTTATCGTTTCGTATCATCCATATCATAGTGTAGATAAAAGAAATCTATCTTACTTTGAAATGAATATCATTGATAAAGAAGGAAAACCAGTAGAAAATGCGAATTCATTATTTCAAGTTCAAGTCGAAGGAAGTACTTTATTAGGACTCGATAATGGAGATCAAAGAGATTTCACAAACTTCCAAAAGGAAGAAAGAAATGCGTATAATGGAAAACTGGTAGGGATTGTACAAGGAAAAGATACAATTGGGAAAACGACGATTAAGATAACTTCAATGAATCAAACAAAAGAAATCAACCTATATACGGTACCTAATCTTACAAAGAACTATAAAAAATTATCCCCTTTTCAATAAAGAAGAGGGGAATTCTTCTTTTTGAAGCGAATAGTATTTGTGAAGGAGAAAGAAGAATGAAAAAAGAATTTGATCCACTGCAAGAGAAAGAAATCACTCTTGGTTATGAACATGGTTTAGAGAAGAATGAAGTTCGTATTTATGCGAAAAAGAGATTTCATCATCTTCAAATGCAAGAAATAAGACTTGGCTTTGAATATGGATTAACGAAAAGAGAGGTGCGAAAGTATGCGCATCCTTGGATTCCAAATGAAAAGATGAAAGAAGTGCGTGAACATATTCAATTAGGTGATCGAGAAGGGATTCCAATTATTATGCCTGGAGGCTTTAGTAGAGGGGTTGTCTTATATGGAGTGATGGTAGGAATCGTTCTACTCAGTTCGTTTATTTATTTAGGGAAAACCATCTTTCATAAGCCTCTTATACTAGAATTAACATCTGAAAAGATAGAGCTTGATGGTTCAACACCTTTTCTTCCAACCCACTATATCAAAGAATATACAGAAGAAAATACACAGTTAATCTTACCGAAAAGTATTGATTTTCGTATTCCTGGAGAAAGGGTTGTGCTTTATAAACTCGTAGGAGAGAAAGAATCCATCACAAAATTATTACATATACAAATCATGGATGATCAAGAACCAATCCTAACCTTAACTAGTCAAAAGATTACACTCGTTGAAGGAGAACCTTTTGATTGTCGTGTTTATATTGATGAAGCATATGATGAGATTAATGGGGATTTAAGAGATTTGGTAGATTGCAGTAATGATTTGACGTATGGTCTAGAAGAGCAAATCATACAATATCGCGTAGTTGATAAAGCAGGAAATATGGTAGAAGAAGAATTACTTGTCGAACTTGTACCAGATATAACACAATCTTAAAGAAACAAAAGGAAATATCTACTATAATTGAACTATGAAATTATTGAAACGGATTTTATTACTCTTGATGATTGGAATCCTTCTTTTTAGTAGTTATGTGATATTAAAAGGAAGAAGAGAATACCAAAAGGTGATAAATGAAAAACCTATTGAACAAGCTGTAAGAGCCTATACCGATAAAGAAGATTATGTATCCTATGAAGAAATTGATATTGATTATGTGAATGCGGTTGTGGCAGTAGAAGATCAAAGATATTTTAGTCGTAAAGGATTTGATTGGATTGCGCTTATAAGAGCGATGTTTAATAATATGCTAGCTCGTAAAAATATTGAAGGTGGTAGTACAATCTCCCAACAAATCGCTAAGAATCTTTATTATGTAGGAAAACCACGTGGTGTAACAGAAAAGATAGCAGAAGTTTTTATTATGCTTGATTTAGAAAAACAATATTCAAAAGAAGATCTCGTAGCACTCTACGCAAATATGAATTACTATGGGGATGGTTATTGGGGTATTCGTCAAGCTTCAAATGGGTATTTTGGAAAAGAACCGATTGATTTAAGTATCGCACAAGCAGCCTTATTAGCGGGTATTCCTAACGCACCAAGTGCGTATCAATTATCAACCGGTTATGATTTAGCTATCTCTCGTCAACATAAAGTTCTAAGAAGAATGTTGGAAGAAGATTATATAACGCAATACGAATACCAAATGGCAATTCAAGAAGAAATTAAAAAACCATAGGGGAACTTTCCTTTCTTTCGCAAATATATTGTGTGAAAGGAAGGAAACACTATGGATGAAATAGTAAAAGCGATTCAATATTTAGAGGAACAGTGGGGTGAAGTAGATGACTTTATTCTTGCGGTATTTCTCTTTTTATTAACAGCCCCACAAGAAAAAAGAATTGAACTCTTACAACCTTTTATCAAATTTAAATTATCAAAAGTATACGTTATCGAGGCGCCAAAAGAGATGCCAAACCATCTCGTAATTGGATTTAAGAGTGAAGGAGGAGATGGGACAATGATCTTTGGGATGGATGAAACACAAGCAAGCCATGGCATATTATCCTAAGACGTAATAAAATAATAGGGTAGTGAGGAAGTAATATGGAAACAGGTGAAACAGTATTTCGATATGCATTTCCAATATTAGGAGCGATCTTTAGTTTCTATTATGCATTTCGTATTTTAGTTGGAAAAGATTCAACCATGGTTATGGGAAAGAACTATAAGATTACAATTGATGAAGAAGGCTATGTAAAAAAGGCTGGCTATATCTTTATTGTGTTTGGGATATTACTCATCGTTTATAGTTTATTGATGAATTATAATCTTAAAATTGCATTAGTAGTATTAATCGTAGGGATTGTGGGAATCTTTGTTGCTTTCCATATTCTCAATAAACAACATGGTGCAGAATCTTACGACAAGAAGAAAAAGAAAAAATAAAGATTTGAGACATAAAAAAATCCGAACAAATGTTCGGATATTTTTTTTAATGGTGGAGCTTAGCGGGATCGAACCGCTGACCCCCTGCTTGCAAAGCAGGTGCTCTCCCAGCTGAGCTAAAACCCCATCGGGTACATCGAATGAAATGGTGGGCCTGAATGGACTTGAACCAACGACCTCACCCTTATCAGGGGTGCGCTCTAACCACCTGAGCTACAGGCCCATC
>CADBUH010000210.1 GCA_902797775.1 uncultured Erysipelotrichaceae bacterium
ATGAACCTTTTGAATATAAACTAAAGGATTGGAATATTGAACTTACAAGAGAAGGAATTCTAATTAATGGTGCTCCTTATGATTCTCCAGGAGAATTAGAATTAATCTTTATGGCAGAAGATTTCTCATGGATTAATTCAATTCCAATTGATTATGCATCAAGATGGTTCTGGAAGAATGGATATGATGGGTTTACACCTGTCGAACAATAAGTGAAATAGAAGGGGTATTTTGGTATACTTTACGTTGGTAATCCTATGAAAGATTGTATTAGTGTAATTGTACCTGTTTATAACGTAGAAGACTATCTCATAGAGTGCTTGGAAACGATATCGAATCAAACCTATGAAAACATTGAGATAGTGGCTGTTAATGATGGTTCAACCGATTCTTCGAGAGAACTTCTTTCTAAGTATCAAGAAAAAGAAAGTAGACTTGTTATCTATGATAAAGAGAATGGTGGATTATCGGATGCAAGAAATTATGGGATTGAACGAGCAAAGGGAAACTATATTATCTGTGTCGATAGTGATGATCGTATCCATAAAGAGATGGTTGAAAAACTCTATGAAGCTATTCTAGAGAAGGATGCAGAAATTGCCGTATGTGATATGTTGTATTTTGAGGAGAATGGAAAGACATCTATTTCTTCTGGAGGTAGCTTTACTTGTACCAATGCAAAAGAATATCCACAACTTGTAGCAATCAATAATAGTGCCTGCAATAAGATGTATTTAAAGAGTTTATTTGAGGAAGTAAAATTTCCAGTTGGTTTATTCTTTGAAGACTTAGCGACCATTCCAATTCTTCTTTATAAAGCAAAAAGAGTAGTTAAGGTTAATGAACCTTATTATGAATATCGTCAAAGAAGTGGTTCGATTATGCATACAGCATCGAAAAAAATGTTTGAAATCTATGATGCGATTGATATGATAATGAACTATGTACAAGAGCACGGAAACGAAAGAGAAGTGATTGAAGCGATTCAATCTCTCTATATTATTCATGGTTTAGACTTAACAACCTTAAAAATCAAAGATTTTGAGGATAAAGGAATACGAAAAGAATATTTAGAAGAAAATATGGAACGTCTTGAAAAGAGTTATCCGAACTATTGGGAAGATCCACTCTTTCAAAAAGCATCTTGGAAAAAGAAGATTATCTTTAAATTATTAAAGAATCGTAGATTTAATGAAGTGTTAAAACTATATGGAAAATAAGAGAAAGATTTTATTTGTGAATGATGAAATGCATATGGGTGGTGTAGCCCGTGTTTTAATCACGCTCATGAAAGCTTTACTCAAAGAAAATTATGAAGTAGATTTACTTGTTCTGCATAAAGAAGGAATGTTATTGAAAGAGATTCCAGAAGAAGTAACGGTTATCGAGGGAACACCTTTTTTTAATACCGTTGATTTATCTTTACAAAGTTTATTAAAAGAGAAAAAGATGGATGGAATCCTATCGAAGACTAGATTACTTCTTTATATGAAAACAGGGTTAATTAAAAAGAAGATTCAAGAAGAAAGAAAGAATATTTTACATAAAAAGTATGATGTAGAAGTGGCGGCGAAAGAAGGATTCTGTACAATCTTTACCGCTTATGGAGATAGTGCGAAAAAGATTAATTGGGTTCTAACAGATTATAGTGTTAAGAATTATTCTTCGAATCATATGAAACTTGTGAAGCAAGCTCTATCTAAGATTGATATGAATATTGCGGATTCCGAACAAGCACTCATTGCCTATAAAACAGTATTTAAGGTATCTAATGGGGTTGTGATTCATAATCTTATGGATATAGAAACAATTAAAAAAGGAATGGAAGAAGAAACCGAAATCAAGAAGAGTGAAGTTCCAAATCTTATTTCTGTTGCGCGTTTCCATCCACAAAAGGCAATTATGCGTTTACTTATTGCAAGTCTTGAAGCAACAAAACATAACCTTAAACATAACCTCTATTTAATTGGTGGAGGCGAAGAAGAAAAAGAACTAAAGAATTATGTGAAAGATAATCATATGGATTATGTATACTTCTTAGGTTATAAACAAAATCCTTATGCTGATATGAAACAGAGTGATTTATTTGTATTAAGTAGTTTATATGAAGGCTTTGCGACAGTTATTAATGAAAGTTTAATAACAGGAACTCCTGTCTTAACGACAGATGTGAGTGGGGCAAGAGAACAGATTGTTAATCCAGATTGTGGTTGGATTGTAGAAAATACACAAGAAGGATTAAATCGTGGACTCATTCATGCATTAGAAAATTTTGAGGATTTAAAAAAGAAGAAAGAAAACCTTCAACAGTATCATTATGATAATGAAAAGATTTTAAAACAATTTATTGAAAACTTATAAGAAAGCGTGTATATAACTTTTTATGGCAATAGGAAAGAAAAAAGACATCTTACATCAATTAGTAATTCTATTAATTGCGATACAACCGTTAATTGATATGGATTATCTTTTCTATGATTTCTTAAATCAATTTGGAATTCCTAGATTATCTACGATCTTACGTTTTATTGTCATTCCATTATTGATTCTTTGGGCATTCTTTAAACGAGATACCCATAAAAAAAGAACTGTAATCTTAGTATTACTCTATGGGATTGCGTTAGTTTCTTATTTTATCTTACATACAAGACAAGCAATTGCGCTTTATCCTCGTTTAGATTTAACAGAAAACTTCTTCTTTAATACATGGCAAGAATTAACCTATGTATTAACGATGGTGATTCCATTCTTTATTATTTATTTGTGTTACCAAGAAACTTTTACAATTCAGGAAGTGAAATGGATTTGTTTATTCTTATCTGGATTTGTTTCCATCTTAATCTTTATTGGAGATCTTTATGTATTTGCGAATAGTACCTATTATGGAAAAACAGTAGGGAATGTCTTTACTTGGTTTAATGGAATTTATGATGGGTATCATCCTAGGACTTTAGCATCTAAATTCTTCTTTAATGAAGGAAATACCATTGGGATTTTAATGTTTATGTTATTACCAATGCTCTATTATTTCTTATCAATTAGTGAAGATAAAAAGGAAAGAAATCTTATTATAGTTTTAATCTTTATTCAATCCATGAGTATGCAGATGTTAGCGACACGTGTTGCGACATATGGAGCAATTGTAGTACCAATCTTATTCTTGATTCTATCGATTATTGATAAGTTCTTATTATCTAAGAATCCAATTAAGAAATCGGTAATTGCAGTATGTCTTATCGCTGCATGTGTATTTGGGTTAATCTTAGATTTTACACCTGCTATTCAAAACCAAAAGGTTGATGCGAAGAATGATGTTGCGTTACTTCATAATGGAATGGCAGAACTAGGTGCACTTGAAATGGAAGCAGGGAAAGATTTAATTCCTGGTACACCTGAATATATTAATTTCTATGTTTATATGTTTGAAACCTATGGTATTAACGCAAGATATATTCAATCGGTTCCATCCATGTATTATACGGAATACTATTCTTACCAACATGATCCAAAATATTGGTGTGATGTATGCTTTATGCCTGTATTTGATCGTGTAAGTGGCCGCCAAATTGAAACAATCTTCTTTAACTATAAATATAAAAACTTAACACCAAGTGAGAAGATCCTAGGTATGGGTTATAGTACCTTTATGAATGGTTCAATTGTCCTCGAACAAGACTTTAAACAACAAGTTTATACCTTAGGATATGCAGGTGTACTC
>CADBUH010000211.1 GCA_902797775.1 uncultured Erysipelotrichaceae bacterium
ACATCAAAGACAATATCGAACAAGTCATTTGTGATGCAGTAGAAGTAGGATATCGTCATATTGATACAGCCCAAGCTTATGGAAATGAAGAAGGGATTGGTAGAGGGATTAAAAAGTGTGGATTACCAAGAGAAGAAATCTTCTTACAGACAAAACTTCATGCGACAAAGAAAGATTATGAAAGTGCGAAAGAAGCGATTGAGGAATCTTTAAAACGATTAGATGTAGACTATATTGATTTAATGATCATTCATAGTCCACAACCTTGGGAAGAAGTGAATCAATCGGAAGAAAGATATTATGAAGGAAATGTACTTGCGTATAAAGCGTTAGAAGATGCCTATAAAAAAGGAAAATTAAGAGCGATTGGGGTATCAAACTTTAATAATGAAGATATGCAGAACATATTAGACCATTGTGAAATTAAACCGATGGTCAACCAAATCTTAACGCATATCTCAAATACCAAATTTGATATCATTCAATTTAACCAAGAACGCAATATCTTAATTGAAGGTTATTCTCCAATTGCACATGGAGAAATCTTAAAGAATGAAATAATCGTCGATATGGCAAATACGTACCAAGTATCGGTTCCTCAACTCTGTATTCGTTATGTCTTACAATTAGGTGCGGTTGCCTTACCAAAAACCGCCAATAAAGAACATATGATTTCAAACGCAAAACTTGATTTTGAAATCCTAGAAAAAGATATGGAAATCTTAAAGAATATTGAACCAATAAGAAATTATGGAGAGAGTTCAAAATTTCCATGTTTTGGGGGAACAAAACCGACTTACTAATGGTATAATCACTACGTAAAAAATGGAGGGTAAAAGCGATGAATGACAATGTACGTCCTGAAACAATGGAAAGAATTACAACGAAAGAATTAGCGGATGCGTTTATTGAAGAACAAGTAAAAGCAATCCAAGAGCAAGTCCAAGACCATAAAGTGTTATTGGCTTTATCTGGTGGAGTGGATTCAAGTGTCGTAGCAGCTTTATTAATTAAAGCAATTGGAAAGAACCTTGTATGTGTACATGTCAATCATGGTTTATTAAGAAAAGGAGAACCAGAACAAGTTATTCAAGTATTTAAGAATGAAATGGATGCGAATCTAATTTATATTGACGCAACCGATCGTTTCTTAGATAAACTCGCTGGTGTAAAAGATCCGGAACAAAAACGTAAGATTATTGGAAAAGAATTCATTGATGTATTCGCAGAAGAAGCGAGTAAACTAGAAGATATTCACTTCTTAGCACAAGGTACCATCTATCCAGATATCTTAGAAAGTGATGGGATTAAATCACATCATAATGTAGGTGGTTTACCAGAAGGTTTAAACTTTGAACTTGTAGAACCAGTAAAACTATTATTCAAAGATGAAGTAAGAGTTGTAGGTGAAGCATTAGGCTTACCTCATAGTATGGTTTATCGTCAACCATTCCCAGGTCCAGGACTTGGTGTACGTTGTGTAGGAGCGATTACTAGAGATCGTCTTGAAGCGGTTCGAGAGAGTGATGCGATACTTCGTGAAGAATTCGCTAAGAATGGTTTAGAAGGCAAAGTATGGCAATACTTTACTGTCGTTCCTGATTTTACTTCTACAGGTATTGAAGATGGAAAGCGTACGGATGCTTGGCCAGTCATTATTCGTGCCGTCAATACAAAAGATGCAATGAGTGCGACGATTGAAGAAATTCCATATGAATTACTAAAACATCTAACCGAACGTATTACGCATGAAGTGAAAGGGGTCAATCGTGTGCTCTATGATTTAACACCAAAACCTACTGGTACAATTGAATACGAATAAAAAATTGTGTCATTCTACACTTAAATATATTCCAAATTTTACACTCAAATATATTTTCGTAGGATAACTCAACCTAGATATAAACATAAATCAAAACACAAAAGACTTCGCACACCTCTGCTTCAAGTTCTTTATTCTTCTTTTCCAGAAGTTTTATCTTTGCCTTGTCGGCAGATTCAACCTTTGTTTCGTTATTTTCTTTTACGATCATATCATTCATGGTATCATCATCCTTCTTCATCTTGGGAGGTCGTCCTTTCTTCTTATCGATAAGACCATTATAACCGTCTTTCTCATAACGATTGAGCCAGGAAAGTATTGTGACATTTTCTATATCATACTCAATAGACAGCGAATTCAAGGATTCACCTTTCTGATATCTGCACAATACTTCGTATTTTCTCTCTGGGGGGAACACTCTTTTTGATGTTTTGACTAAGGAATCTGGGCCATGGACCCTATACTTTCTAATCATTCTTTTTATGGTATCGATATTCACTTCGTATTCAATAGATAATTGTTTAACGGAAATGCCTTCATCTCTTTTTCTAATAATCTCTCTTTTATCTTCATCACTTAATTTCATATAAAAGAACCCCTCCTGTTGGTGTCCAACATTTGGGGTTCAGTTCATTTTTGGTGCGTAATTACTGGAAAACTATTGCACCAAAAAACAAAGAGTGGTATAAATTAGTTAAGGAAAGGATGGTGAACCATACCAAATGGACTATATAAGTGAACGCATCTGCGCAATGAATATACATTATAGGTTTTATCCTATTGAATACTTCTTCTCTGAAATATCTAAAAATGGATTTAAAAATGCTGAGATTTGGCTTTGTCCTCAACATTTTGAAATAACTTATCGTGGATATGAAGATAGTAGTAAATTAAAAGAATTAGCTAACAAATATGGAATAAAACTAGCTTGCTTATGTGCTGAACAAAATAATCCAAAACCAAGCAATATGGCGGCAAGAGATGAAAGAATTATTGAGCATTCAATTAATTACTTCAAAAATTTGATTAATCTCGCTTCTGAGTTAGAAGTACCAAAAATACTATTAACAAGTGGATGGGCTTATTTTGATGAACCAGTTGAAAAAGCTTTTGAAAGATCAGTCTCGCACATGCAAGAATTAGCTGATTATGCAAAACAAAAAAATGTAACCATATGTGTTGAACCATTGCAAAAATTTGAAACAAGACTTGTAAATAATATTGATTCAATGGAAGAGTATCTAAATGCAGTTGATAGGGAAAATGTGAAAATCGCTTTAGACACCGGGGCACTAGGTGGAGCAAACGAATCTATAAAAATATGGTTTGATAGATTTAAAGACAGAATCGTTCATTGCCATTATGTTGATGGAACTCCAACTGGACACTTACCAATAGGTAAAGGAAATAGAAATATAAAAGAAGATTTAGAAACATTTTTAGCAAACGATTATAGAGGGTTATATTCATTTGAATTTGCCAATGGTAGTTGTTTTGTAAATCCTGGTCAAATTGATATAGATGCAATAAATGTGATGAAAAATAGTATTAATCAAATAAGGAAGGAGGAAGTATAAAATGATTAAACTATTACGAATAGATCATCGATTAATTCATGGACAAGTAGCGTTTTCTTGGACACAAGAGTTAGGGGCTGATTGCATTCTTCTAGCTAATGATGATTGTGTAACTAATCAAATTAGAAGAACTGCAATCTCGTTAGCAAAGCCAACAAATGTAAAGCTTGTGGTAAAGGGAATAGAAGACTCAATTCAAGCAATTAATAACGGCAAGACTGATAAGTACAAATTGTTTGTAGTTGTTGAATCGGTTAAAGATGCTTATGAGCTAGTGACACATTGTGATTGTTTTAAAGAATTAAACCTAGGCGGAGCAACACGAAAAGAAAACAGCACAAAGTTAGGGCCAATATTCTTTGTAACAAATGAAGAAATCGAGATGTTAAACAAAATGGTGGATTTAGGAGTTGATATTTATGTCCAACAAATTCCATCAGACACAAAAGAATCATACAAAAAAATTCATGGGAAGGAGGAAGTATGACACTGTTACAAGCTATACTATGTGGATTAGTATCTGTGTATGGCGTATTTGATTTTGCGTTAGGTACATTATATCTAAATCGACCAATATTCTTATCTGCAATTACTGGATTAATATTAGGAGATTTTAAAACGGGAATTATTATTGGAGCTACTCTTGAATTATTTTTCATGGGAGCGGTCTCTGTAGGAGCTTATATTCCACCAGATGTTGTTGTGGGTGGTGTAGTAGCTACCGCGTTAGCTATTGTAAATGGATATTCAACAGAAATCGCAATTACTCTAGCGATGCCAATTGCTTTATTCTCTCTTGCAATAGGAAATTTAATTACAATTACACAACCATTTTTCTTAAAACGAGCAGATTATTATGCTGACAAATGCGATGCAAAAGGTGTTGTAAGAATTCAATGGACAATGGGACTTATTAATTGTGCAAGAAGATTTATATTAACATTTTTAGCATTATACTTTGGTGCTACTGCTGTAGAAGCTTTCGTTAATTCTATTCCTGATTGGGTTATCTCGGGAATGAGCGCCGCAGGTGGTTTGATGCCTGCAATGGGTTTCGCGATGTTGATGAGAATGATTTTAACAAAACAAATTCTTCCATATTATTTCTTAGGATTTGTATTAGCGGCATATTTAGCGATGCCATCATTAGGTGTAGCAATTCTAGCTGTAATTATCGTTATGGTTAAATTTGACTTCTTAAATCCAAATAGAAGCGAAACTGGTGAAATGGTTAATTCTTCAACTTCAGGAGGTGGAATAGATGACGACTTCTAATGAAAACAAAACGAATATGTTAACAAAACAAGATTTAAATAGAGCTGTATTTCATGGTTTGGGAATGGAATGGGGTTGGACTTACGAAAGACAGATGAATCTAGCGTATTTCAACATGGTGCGTCATGCATTAGAAAAAATATATAAAGACCAGCCAGAGAAGTTACATGAAGCAATGGTAAGAAACTGTGAGTTCTTTAATATCACTCCGCAGTTAGCTCCATTTGTTGGAGGAATTGCTCTAGCGATGGAAGAACAAAATGCTAAGAGTGACGACTTTGATACAAAGAGTATTACCGCAATTAAATCGGCCTTAATGGGACCTTTATCAGGCATCGGCGATTCAATATTTCTAAGTGGTATTCGTATTATCGCATTAGGTGTTGGAATTCCGCTATGCTTACAAGGAAATTTCTTAGGAGTTGTATTATATTTTCTAATCTATAACATACCAGCTTTCTGGTTAAGATTTGCAGGAATTTACAAAGGTTATGAAATTGGAACTGGATACTTAGATAAATTAAAGTCTTCTGGTTTAATTGATAAAGTGATGCAAGCTGCATCAATCGTCGGAATTATGGTTATTGGTGCTATGTCAATAACTATGGTTTATACATCTGTAACAATGCAAATTGGTTCAGGGGATACATCTGCTTCTCTACAATCCGTATTAGATGGAATTCTACCTGGCATGATACCTTTGGGTGTAACATGGCTATATTACTGGCTATTGGGTAAAAAGAAAATTAATATTTTATGGTTAATTATCGGAACTATTGTGGTAGGTATTGCAGGTGCATATTTTGGAATTTTAGGATAGTCAATTATGGAAAAGATAAAAAATATACATAGATTAATTGATTATATTAGAGATCCAAAAGACAGTTTTGAAGAATATTTGGAAAAAGCAAAAAAATATAATTTCCGTTGTATCTTTGCTAATAGATTCCAATTTGAACAAGCAACTAAATATCTTGAAGGATCAGATGTGATTGTTGCGGGATATTGCGATTTCCCTATTGGCGCAGAATGTGTAGAGGCTCAATTAGCAGATTTTGAAGATCAGTATCGTATTGGTTTTAGAGAAATCGAAGGTATATTGAATCAATACGCTGTTGAAAACAGATTATATGATTATCTCGAAAGACAAATGACGGAGTTATCTATTTTCTGTAGAGAACGTAATATTAATACTAAGATTATCTTAGAGACATGCAAAATGGACAATGAGTGTTTAACCAAAATTTGTGAAATAGCACTAAAGTGCAAACCAACATGTTTAAAGACTTCTACCGGCAAAGGTGCTAAAGGCGCAGAATTAGATAAGGTAAAGCTAATGAAGAGTATTTTGAAAGATAAAGTACAGATTAAAGCAGCTGGTGGTATCCATTCTTATGAAGAAGCTTGTGCTTTTGTGAATGCGGGTGCAGAGGTTCTAGGATCCAGTGCTGGTATTCAAATATTTAATCAGGAGCATAATATTGTCCTATGAGAAGATATATTGTGGCCAGTCACGGAAAAATGGCATCTGGATTAGTAGAGGGTTTAAACATCATAGCAGGTAGCTTTCCTAATTTATCAACAATAAATGCTTATGTAGATGGACACGAATACGGAGATTCTTTCAAAAAAGCAAAAGAACTAATTGATAATTATCCAGATGATGAATTTGTAATCATGACAGATCTTCTAGGTGGATCGGTTAATACTGAATTGATGCCGCTACAAAGCGAAAAAATTCACATAGTAACAGGCGCAAATTTGGCAATTCTATTAACAATGGTAACATCTAGTGAAGATGAGAAAACTAAAGACTTGATAAATAGAGCAATTGAAGAAGCAAAAAAAAGTATTGTTTATTGCAATACAGCTAGTGCGAAAGATGAGGATTTTTAGGAGAAAGGGAATGGAAAAGGAAAAAATTGAATTAATCAAATTTGATGAAGTAGGTTATTTTGAAAGTGCAGATGCGGTATATGCTCAAAGAGCTGAAGTGGAACAATTAGCCGATGAATTAGATAGAGAAGGTTATTCAAACATTTGGCTATTAGGTATTGGTGGTACTGAATTTGAATTATATCAATTTGAATACAGTGTTAAGAGAATGAGCGACATTGACATTAAAGTAATAAATGCGGCAGATTGCAATATGGTTAGACCTAAAGGACTTACTAAGGATTCGCTTGTAATAACAGCAAGTGCTTCAGGAGATACCCCGGAATTAGTTGAATGTGCTAGAAACTTAGTAGCAGATGGTATCCGCGTAGTTGCATTTACAAAGTTAGACGGTATTCTTGGTGGCATTGTAACAAAGGCAATCCAATCAGGAGTAAAAACGGTAAGGGGATTAGAATTCTCATATGTTTTAGAATCATTCCTAATCTATTCATTGATTTATAAAAAAGGATATTTTCCAGGATACCCTAAATTTGCAGATGAATTAAAAAATATATTTAAAGATTTAGTAGATATTCGTAAAGTATGGGAACCAAAGGCAGAAAATATAGCTAAGCATTGTTGGAATGCTCCTTACACAATTTTTACAGGATCAGGTGCTTTATGGGGTGAAACCGAATTATTTGCAGAATGCTTATTAGAAGAAATGCAATGGGTACGTACAAGACCAATTACATCTGCTAAGTTTTTCCATGGCACATTAGAATTAGCCGAGCCAGGTGTTCCGGTAATTATAATTAAAGGTGAAGATGAATTTAGAAAACAAGATAATCGTGTTGAAGAATTTTGTAAATTAATCAATACTGAATATTATGTACTAGATACTCAAGAATATAAGGTCAATGTTTCTGATGAATTTAGACCACTGGTGGTACCTTGGATTGCAACCGCACTTCTAACAGAACGTTTAACAAATTGGTATGAATGTTTCACAAAACACAACAAGAATTATCGTCGTTATTATCGTCAATTTAAATATTAATAAATTAAGTATTCCTTTAAAAACCGGGTAATGTAAATTATTGTGTGGATGAGTGAAAAACACCTTTAAAATATTGTGTTGGTAAAAAATCATCAACGCTATCATTACCTGATGAAAGAAAACGTCAATAACTTTAAATTATAGTGTGGGCGTTATAAGTGAATAAAGAGGTATTCGTATATAGGTTATATCCCTATAATCGTATACCCCTTTTCTTTGACTAGTATCGTATTGTTTTTATTTCTTTGTTTTATTATAAGGTCCTCTTGGCTTACTATCGTATTTATCGCTCTTGAGGTTATTGGTGATGGAATATCTCACCTTCGGATTTAAGGCAAACAGTACCCGTTTTCTGAATCTGGTGAAGTTGGATATCCCGTGCGATACATTAATATAGGTATTGATCTTGCCATTGATGTTCTCAGTAGCTGCGTTTGAGAGTTTGTGACTACCATATGGTCTTAAAAATGAGTTCAGTATCTCTTTCTTCCAGGTATAGAGAATATCTACAAACTCATTGTATTCTGCAATACCCGAATTTCTGAATCTTTCAGCTAGGTTATCATACTTGTATTTAGCCTCATCGTATGTGTCTGTCTTGACCATCTGTCTGAATTCTTCCTTGAGAAGGTATGCTTCATATAGTAATGGAAAATGTCTGGCTATAATGTTAAACAGGTCTCTATAGTTAAGCATCTGATTGAAACGTTTGTTGAACTTCTTTGAATTATCAAGATTAATATTGTCTGTCTCAAGAAGAAAATGCCAATGCTTAAGAAGATAATAGCTGTTGGAACCATATTCCTGTCTTTTCATAATCTTAATCCTTAAAGCGTCAAAATCATCGAAAAGATGCTTAACATAATGGAAAGGATCTAAAGCGATAGTAACATTTGGAAGATACCGGTAGGCTGATTCAATATATGGCCTTCATATATCACAAGTCACATACTTCACTTTTTTTCTTTCTTCTTTTGGAAAGGCACTTAAGTAATTACCAAGCTGAATCTTGCTTCGTGAACCTAGAATATCATTGAGCGTATTGTCTTTTCCATCAATCATGACACAGATATATGCTGAGTTCTTATAGGCAATATTGGGACTATGATATTCATCTATTCCAAGCCACTCAGGCAGCGTAATCTTTGGGATAACTATATAGGAGTCAAGATAGTTATTGACCATTGTGGCTGAAATATTGACTTCCTCAGAAATCATGGTGAGAGTATAGTTCAAATTGCCAAGATAGTTCATGACGCTGTTAAGCATCAAGTAGGATGAGTTAAAGTCTTCAAATGTGAAGGGATTCTTATCGATGCAGGTCTTGGTGCATATCTTGCATATAAACCTTCTGCAGTGATAGCTGATTTCTCCATTGAATTGTCTTAAAGCTGGATGCTTAATTTTCTTGTGGACATAGCCATAACCCACTATATCTCCTCCACAATATGGACAGCACTCAGTCATTTTCTTGAGTTTAACATCATAGATTAAAGTATTTTTTTGTCATCATGTCTCACAACACACTCTTCAAGCATATCTTCAGAGATGTTGAGCAGTGTTGTGATAAAATTCTTACTAGGAATAATAGTAAATTCCTCCCTTCTTTTGTTAGATACTAGTCATATCGATACTATTACAGGTAATCTAAAATTTCAGGTGGGTTTTAGAAAATAGGCTCTAAAATCTCTGGTGGATTACAAACAGATGAAAATGAAGGATTAGCC
>CADBUH010000212.1 GCA_902797775.1 uncultured Erysipelotrichaceae bacterium
CCCTTTAAGAAAATAAATTTCTCTTTTAAAAATAAAATACAATTACGATAATCTCCTCTTAGATGTCTTTTATTATTGGTTCCACCATAAAATGTATAAGCATCTGTTAAGAATTCAAGAGATGGTAGCATCCAATCTTCAAATCCTTGAATACAAATAATATCAGGATGATTAAAATCCACGAATCCTTGAATCGCTAAAGCACGATAAGGAAATGACTTACGGAAGGTAAGTATTCTTCGTGGATTTAAATTTAACGTTACGATTTTATTATTGTTCATAACTTAATTATAAACAATTTAGAGCTTTATTTCTTTAAATGTTTCCCAAGGTAAACCTTCACGGCCAAAGTGACCATAATTTGTGGTATTACGATAGATAGGTCTTCTTAAACCTAATTCATCAATCATATTTTGAACAGAGAAATTAAAGTTCTTTAAGATAATCTCTAAGAGTTCTTCATTGGAGTATTTTGAAGTTCCAAAGGATTTAATAGCGATGGATACAGGATCTTTTTTACCAATTGCGTAAGAGAGTTGAAGTTGGCATTTCTCACATAATCCATTCGCTACTAAGTTACGACATACATAACGTGCGTAATAGGCAGCAGAACGATCTACTTTTGTAGGGTCTTTGGAAGAGAAACAACCTCCACCAATTGGTGCGTATCCTCCATAACTATCAACGACAATCTTTCTTCCTGTAGTACCGGAATCACCCCAAGAACCTCCTACGATGAAGCTGCCAGAAGGGTTAATAAGATACTTTGTGTTTTCATCTAAATACTTTTCATCAACGGTAGGAAGAATCACTTCACGAATTAATAAATCTCTTAATTCTTCTTGTGTAATATCTTCCGTATGTTGGCTAGAAATAACAATCGTATCAAGACGTTTTAACTTTCCATCGTTATATTCAACCGTTACTTGGGTCTTTCCATCTGGTCTTAAACGAGAATCTTGACGACGTACTTCTTCTAATCTTTTAGCGAGTTTATGTGCTGTCGCAATCGCAAAAGGCATATAACTCTCTGTTTCATTACTTGCATAACCAAACATAATGCCTTGGTCTCCTGCAGCTAACTCTTCTCCTACTACTGCATTATTAATTTCAGAAGATTGTTTATTCACTTTTGCGATCACATGATAGTCTTCATTATAACCAATCTCTTTTAATACACTCTTCGCAATTGCTTCATAATCAATTTTGGCATTGGTGTTAGCTTCTCCATAAACAAGAATTAAATCATCTTTAATGGTCGCTTCAACCGCCATATGGGAGTTAGGATCCTCCATAAGGGCAGCATCTAAAATGGAATCCGCAATGAGATCACAAATCTTATCTGGGTGACCACTCGTTACAGATTCCGACGTAAATAATACTTTTGGCATAAAAAAATCTCCTCCTTATCCATGTCTTTTCGCAAGTTTAAGAAAGAGGTAACTTGTCTCTTTCTTTATCGATGTCAGCATTACCACCTTACAAAGTGCAGGTTGGTATGAGGCCAACGAGCTGACTCTCTTGCCTCATTCTTGATAAAAGACATAAATAATATTACACGAGTTTAAATATTTGTCCATATCTAAATACATAATTATATTATTTTAGAGTATAATATTACTTGATGAAATATAAGTTATCTGAACAAGCCAAAGAGAATATTAGAGTATATACAATTGCGGGAATCATAATTGCGACTTTCTGCTTTTTATTCATGAATGGGTCTCCTGTATTCTCTTTTCTTAAAAGGGTAGTTAAAATATTAACCCCATTCTTTATTGGTTTTGCGATTGCGTTTATTTTAATGCCTTTACGCAATATCATTGAGACAAGATGGTTAGGGGGTTTGTCTTGGAAGAAGAAGACGAAAAGAACGATTGCGGTTATATCCTGTATCATCATTTTCTTATTATTGATTACGGTTACTTTATTAATGTTGATACCACAATTAATTTCAAGTGTTCAAACATTAGTAGGGAATATGGATGTTTATTTGAGAACGTTAGAAGATTTCGTAAATCGTTTCCAATCAAATGAAGAATATAGTCAAGTAATCGATAATATTCTCCAATCCTTATTTGCACAAATTAATACTTGGATGCAACAATTATCCTCACTTATACCAAAGGTATTAAATTATTCGGTTTCCTTAATCTCAAGTGTATTTAATTTCTTTATGGGATTAATTGTATCTGTTTATATTCTTTTAGATGAAGAGACATTCCGTTCACAAATCAGAAAAGCGATTAAAGCTTTATTCTCTGAAAAAACTTCAAAGAGAATCTTCTATGTTGCTGAATTAACGGGTAAGATGTTCAATAGTTTCATCTTTGGAAAAGCATTAGATTCTTTAATTATTGGAATTATCTGTTGGTTTGTCACATCCATCATGAATATTCCTTATTCACCATTAATTTCCTTTATTATTGGAATTACAAATATGATTCCAGTCTTTGGACCATTCATTGGAGCGATTCCAAGTGCCTTTATCTTACTTGTGATTAATCCAATGGCTGCCTTAGAATTCGTAATCTTCATTATTATTCTTCAACAGATTGATGGAAATATTATTGGACCATATATCTTAGGAGATTCTATGGGATTACCTGCTTTCTGGATTATGTTTGCGATTATCCTAGGTGGAGGATTATTTGGGGTGATTGGAATGTTCTTGGGTGTTCCATTATTTGCGGTAATCTTTACAATCGGTAAAGAAATCTTGAAAGAGAAACTTAAGATAAAAGAAGTTCGTGAAGAAAAGTGATGTGCTTCGCACATCCTTTTATTTGTTAGGAGGTTAAAACAATGAGCGAAAGTATTAAAGAAAGAAAAGATATACAGGAAGAATTTAAGTGGGATTTATCCTCTCTTTATTCTTCAGATGAAGAATGGGAAAAACATCTTGCGTCCATGGACGAAAAGGTTCAAGGATTAAAGAACTTTGTAGGAACGTTAAATACGGCTGAAAATGTTAAGAAGTATTTAGATTATAGTACCCAATTATCAAGAGAGTTAGAAAACTTATTTGGTTATGCATCCTTACGTAGAAGTGAAGATACAAGAGAACCTTTACCGCAACAAATGTATGCACGTATTTATGGGACTTATATTACGGTTATTACATTAAATTCCTTTGCGATTCCAGAGTTCTTATCTTTAGATGAAGAAACAATTCATAAGATTGTGGAAGATGACTTAGTAAAAGAATATCGTTTCCAATTAGAACAAATTGTTAAACAAAAACCACATACCTTATCAAAAGAGGAAGAAGCTTTATTAGCACGCTTTGGAGAAGTCATTGCTGCACCTGGAATTATCTCGGATAACTTAATGGATGCGGATTTAGTGTTTGAACCAGTAAAAGATGCAGAAGGAAATGAGATTGAACTTACAAGTGCGAACTTTATTCTTCTTCAAAATTCAAATGATCGTATTCTTCGTGAGAACGCATTTAAGAGTTTCTATAAAACCTATAAACAACATATCAATACCTTCGCTTCTTTATATTCCGCAAATGTAAAAGGGGCTGTCGCAGAAGCAGAAGTACGTCATTATAATTCTTCAAGAGAGATGTCATTAGACAATAATAATATCCCATTAAGTGTTTATGATAATTTAATTGATACAGTTCATAAACACATGGAAACAATGTATCGTTATGTACGATTAAGAAAAAGACTCTTAGGTGTAGAAGAACTTCATTATTATGATTTATATACACCTTTGGTACAAGAAGATACGAAGAAGTATTCGTATGAAGATGCGCAAAAGGTTATCCTAGAAGCACTTCAACCAATGGGAAGTGAGTATTGTGAAACGGTTAAAAATGCCTTTCAAGATCGTTGGTTAGATGTCTATCCAAACAAAGGAAAATCAAGTGGGGCATATTCTTCTGGTACCTATGATTCCAATCCATTTATCTTAACGAATTTCACAGGGACCTTAGATAGTGTATCAACCATTGCCCATGAAATGGGTCACTCTATGCATAGTTGGTATTCCAAACATAACCAACCACCACAATATGCGGATTATACCTTATTTGTGGCAGAAGTCGCTTCTACGGTTAATGAAAACTTATTAATTGAATATCTTATGAATCATTGTGAGGATCCAAAAGAAAAACTAGGCTATCTAAATGAATATTTAGAAGGATTTAAGGGAACCGTATATCGTCAAACAATGTTTGCGGAATTTGAAAAGATTGTCCATGAGAAAGCACAGAAGGGGGAACCATTAGATCCACAAAACTTAAATGGAGTCTATCA
>CADBUH010000213.1 GCA_902797775.1 uncultured Erysipelotrichaceae bacterium
GTTATTTGATTACAGGTTTCTTCAATTAAGAATGGGAAACGAATTTGAAAGATATAAATTAAGATTCCAATAACCATCGCAATCACAATTGGATTTTTCATAATCATCTTTGGTTGAACAGCTTTCATGTCTCCTGTCATTAAGACAATCCCATAGGTCCACTGTAATACAATGACAAGTACCATTAGCATCGTTATATAAATAATCTGATCACTTCCAAATAACGCAGATAGTAATGGAACTGCTAAACCACCTGTATTACAGAATGCACTACTAAATTGTGAGACACCATCTTTTCCATAAAAGATACGTGCCACAAGAATTGAAATTGATATGGTTATACTCGCAATGAGTAAAGATTCTAATAAGAGATGATTCATCTCTGGTGTTTTCTCAACATTAAAGTTACGTATCACAATTAAAGGTAAGATAATATATTGTGCAATCTTACCAATATCTACAGAACCTTGAAAAGTCACAAGTCCTTTTAAACTTATTATGTATCCAATCATCACTAACATCGCCATCACAGCGATTTGTCTTAATAATAGAATTCCAATTGTCATAGAAAGATTATACCATCTCTTTCTTTAAGCTATCTTGAAACTCATCTAAAATATTACGCATTTCTGATAACTCTTTCATCATGGATAATTTTCTTCTACACTCTGCACTATTAGGCATTCCTGCAATATACCAGATAGCCATACCACGCATCATCTTCATCCCTCTTACTTCTCCGATATACGCACATAATTTTTGTGCATAGGCATAAGAGAGTTCAATACGTTCTTCATAACTAGGCATTTCATATTCTTGGCCATTTAATTTTTTTGTAAGTTCATCAATGAGAAATGGTTTTCCAAGTAATCCTCTTCCAATCATAACCGCATCACATCCTGTCTCTTGAAACATACGCATCATATCTTCATAAGAACGTATATCTCCATTTCCTACTACCGGAATTGAGACTGCTTCTTTTACCATCTTGATATATTCATTATTGGATTTTCCTTCATACATTTGTGCACGTGTTCTTCCGTGTATCGCAATCATAGATACACCTACTTCTTCAAGTGCTTTCGCTATTTCAACACAGTTAATATGATTTTGATCCCATCCTGCACGTATCTTTACAGATACTGGTCGATTTGTTCCATCAATAACGGCTTTCGCTACTTTCTTAGCGTGGTCTACATCTTGAAGTAAATAACTACCCGCATGCGCTTTTAATACCTTTGGTACTGGACAACCCATATTAATATCGATGATGTCACAATCTGTATGTTCAGTTAAATAGGTAGAAGCTTCTTTCATGGTTTCTGGATCACTACCAAAAAGTTGTAAGGAAACAGGATGTTCTTCTTCACTTGTCGCACACATCTCACGTGTTCTTTTATTCTTATAGTGAAGTGCTTTATCACTAATCATTTCACTTACTACTAGTCCTGCTCCATAGTTATGACATTGCGCACGAAAAACAGGGTTTGATATCCCTGCCATTGGTGCCGCAACTATCGGACTAGGAATTAAGATGTTCCCGATTTTCCACGGCATCTTTCTTCTCCAATATTTCTTTTAGTTCTGCTTCCTCAAAATGATAGGTTTTATTACAATACTGACAAGTTATTTCAGCTTCATGGTCTTCTTCAATTAAGGAAACTAAATCTTTACGATCAATTAAAGCTAAGGCATCTTTAAAATGTTCTTTTGAACAATCACAATGCCAATAAACTTCTTTATATTCTAAGATATTCGCATCTTCAAATAAGGTTTTAATAATCTCTTCTGGTGTTAACCCTTCATCAATATAGGTAGACATTGGTTTCATTGTCTTTACTAAATTTTCAACATATTCAATCGTTTCTTCTGGAGCATCTGGTAATAATTGAATGATTAATCCCCCTGCTGCTTTGATTGAATAATCGGTATTTACTAATACACCAACCGATACAACGGATGGCGTTTGTTCACTAATTGCGAAGTAATAAGAAAAATCATCTCCGATTTCACCACTTTGTAGATTAACGATTCCAGAGAAAGGTTCTTTTAACCCTAAGTCTTTCATCACTTTTAAATATCCATTTGTTCCAACAGCTTTACCAACATCTAATTTACCGGTTTGTTCATTGAAAAGATAAATGTGAGGATCTCCAATAAGTCCCTTTAATTCACCATTTCCTTTCGCATGAACAATAATAGAACCACAAGGTCCTCCCCCATTAATCTCAATGATGGTTTTCGCTTCTGGATCTTTCCATTCACTGGCCATGATGGAACCAACCGTCATGACTCTACCTAGGGCTGCAGCAGAGGTAGGATATAAGTCATGTTTCAAACGTGCTGTTTCCACAAGCTCTGTTGTTTTAACAGCACGTATTTTAACTGTTTTATTTAATGCTTCCGCGATTACAATTGGATTCATCTTACACTCCTAATACATAATTCATTATTCTTTAACATCTTCTTTTCATTAATCTTGATCACTCTACGATCCGCTGTAAAGATTCCATTACATTCATCTTCTACATCCGATACTTGTGTATAGATACATCCGGATAATCCTTTTGGAATATTGCGTAGAATATCTTTTTGATAAAGTTTATCAATTGCTTCATCGAGTTTAACTTTATCGGTAAATTTCTTATAGCCATAGAGTTTCTCTGCTTCTGAATGTCCCCATTCAATATAAGAATATCCACCAAATTCACTTAATAGTAAGATACGATCATCTAAACGTGGTACACGGAATGGAATGAAATAACGATGCACACTATTAAAGTCTCCACACTTTTGATCATACCAACCACTCGCACTATCTACGAGTCTTGTATGGTCATAAGACTTAATATGTTCGGTCACTTTAGCACTATCAAATTGTCCCCATCCTTCATTAAATGGAACCCACGCAAAGATACAAGTCGCATTATAAAGTGTATCTAACATCGCATCTAACTCTTGGTAGTAAACTTCTCTACCTTCTTCATTCATGCGTCCAAATTTTTTATAATCATCATCTTTTACTCTCGTAAAGCCTAATGTTGGTTTAACTGCCACAAAGTGAAAATCATAAGGTCCTCCCCCATTAGGCATATCTTGCATGACTAAGATTCCATATTTATCACATAGATAATACCAACGACGAGATTCTTGTTTCACATGTTTTCGTAACATATTAAATCCCATCTCTTTAATCTTTTTAATTTCATATTCCATCGCTTCATCCGAAGGATAGGTCATTAACCCATCTACACTATATCCTTGGTCTAATAACCCTGTTAAAAAGAGAGGTTTATTATTTAATAAGAATCTTGTATTCCCATAGGAATCTTTTCCAACTGAAAATTTACGCATTCCAAAATAAGACTTTAATGCATCATCATCGGTTTCAATATATAAGTCATATAGGAAAGGATCATCTGGAGACCATGGATGGAAATCTTTTCCTAAATCAATCGTATAATTCTTTTCAATTGTGATTCCACGATGAACTAACTTCTTATTCTCAAATACGGTAATCACAACTTGGGTATAATCACCAGTAAAGTTTAAGTGGACGAATCCATTATCATAATCTGGTGTAATTTTTAAATCATGAACGGAATGTTCTTTGATTTCTTCAATCCATACAGTTTGCCAAATACCTGCACTTGGGGTATACCACATTCCTCCATGTTCTAACTTTTGTTTTCCATAGGCATAAGCCCCTTGATCACTTTCATCGGTAACTTTCACAATGAGCTCATTCTTTTGTTTAACACAATTGGTTATTTCTATTTCAAAAGGTGAATAACCACCTTTATGACTTCCTACTTGTAAACCATTAAGATAAACCGTACAACATTGATCCACTGCTTCAAAGTTTAATAAGACACGATTCTTTGTTAAGGCATAATCAAAATAACGACGATACCATAAGGTCTCACCTGGTTTTAATAGTTTATCTGTACCAGATAGTTTAGAACCTAACGCAAAAGGAACGAGAATCTTTTCCCATCCATCTTTACGAGATGGTTGTGATCCATCGGTTATTTGAAACTCCCATTCTCCATTTAGAATGAGATAGTTATCCCTTTTCAATTGCATTCTTGGGTATTCTTGTAAGATATGATTCTTATCTAATGTTTCTCCCCAAGGACTTAATAACCTCATCTTTATAAACCTTTCTTACTTAATAAATATAAATGGATTAATGTAACAACCATAGAAGCACTATGGTATGTAATCGCTAGTGTTGTAAGGAGTGACTTTGTGGTTTCATTTATACCAACAGCTCCTGCATACAACAACATTATTATAAACGATATTCCTATCATAAGAGGTTCTACGATCCATAAAGAAAAACCTCTCTTAGAAAAGAAATCAAAACAACTCGGAAATACACAACTCATCAATAAGATAATCCAGAAAGATAAAGAATATAATTTATAATCACTTCCTTGGATTGAAAATAAGATAAGTCCTGCCATAAGAATACCAAAAAGAATTCCTACAATAATTGAAGAAATAGTACTTTTAAGTTTTGAATCTTGTTCACTCATAGATACCCTCAATTGTTAGAAAGGAAGAACGTTAGAACGCTCTTCCTCATTTTTATGCATTGTCTTCTTTTGGTTCTTCCGTTTTAGGTTGTTTGTCTGTGAAGTCATTCGCAATGGATTCACCTTTTACTACTTTATCAATTTGTTCTGCAGTTAAGGTTTCATACTCAATTAACGCAGTTGCGATTCGAATGAGTTCTTCACGATGATCATTGATAACTTGTTTTGCTTTCTCATGACATTCATTCACAATCTTACGAACTTCTTGGTCAATTTCGAAAGCCACTTGTCCAGATACATTACTTGGAGAGTTATAGTCTCTACCAAGGAATACATTCTCATTACCAGAGTCATATTTAATTGGTCCTAAATCACTCATACCATAGAGTGTAACCATATCACGTGCGATATTTGTAGCACGTTCGAAGTCATTTACTGCACCTGTTGTAACATCATCAAAGAAGAGTTCTTCCGCAGCTCTACCACCCATATAGGAAGTAATGGATGCGAGTAAGTCATTCTTTGTGTTCATCATCTTTTCATCCTTAGGTGTCATGAGGTTATAACCACCTGCTTGACCACGAGGGATAATCGTAACTTTTTGAACAACCACTGCGTTTTCTACATAGAGACCTACAATCGCATGTCCAGATTCATGATAAGCCACAAGTTTCTTTGTCTTTTCGTCATAAGTACGAGAAGTCTTCGCAGGACCCATCATAACACGGTCAATCGCTTCATCCACTTGAGCCGTATGAATCTCATCTAAGTTTTCTCGAACTGCTAAGATTGCAGCTTCATTTAATACATTCTCTAAGTCTGCACCAGAGAAACCAGGTGTACGTTTCGCAAGACCATCTAAGTCAACATCACTTGCGAGTTTCTTATTTCTTGCGTGTACTTCAAGAATCGCTTTACGTCCTTTACGATCTGGTAAAGAAACCGTAATTTGACGGTCAAATCGACCTGCACGTAAGAGCGCTGGGTCTAAGACGTCTGGTCTATTGGTAGCAGCAATTACGACAATACCCGTATTCTCTTCCATACCATCCATCTCAACGAGTAATTGGTTAAGGGTTTGCTCACGTTCATCGTGTCCTCCACCAAAACCTGCACCTCTTTGTCTACCAACGGCATCAATTTCATCAATGAAGATGATACATGGTGCTGTTTGTTGCGCTTTCTTGAACATATCTCTAACACGGCTTGCACCGACACCAACAAACATCTCTACGAAGTCAGAACCAGAAATACTATAGAATGGTACATTTGCTTCTCCTGCTACTGCTTTAGCAAGTAACGTTTTACCTGTACCAGGATGTCCTACTAAGAGAACACCTTTTGGAATACGTGCACCCATCTTTTCAAATTTCTTTGGATACTTTAAGTATTCAATAATCTCTTGCATCTCTTGTTTTTCTTCATCACATCCAGCGACATCATCAAAGCGAACCTTTGTCTTTGTCTCTAATTGTGCACGTGATTTACCAAACTCAAATGCACGGGCATTACTACTAGCACCACCCATACGATTCATCATCCATAAACCACCACCAACAATTAATACAAAAGGAATTAAAGATAAGATCGTTTCTAAGAATAGATTCGAAGCATCTGTATCTACAACCTGTAGTTTCGAATCTCCTAACTTATCCATTAAATCTTTAATTTCACTTTCTGTGGATGGAACAGAAGATACAAAAGTCACTTCGCTTCCTTCTTTATCTTGGTAGGTTCCTTTAACCCCAACAATATTACTACCAATGGAAACGATTGATTCTTTTACTTCTTGTTCTTTGAGAACTGTCTGTAACTCATTATACGTAATCTCTTGTGAACTACGACCTCCACTTAAGTTAAATAAACTAAAGATCGCAATTAGAATAATGAGATAAGGTAAAAATGATAACAGACTTGGTTTCTGTTGCATTCGTCATCACTCCTTAATACTTACTCATATAATTCGTCTTTTAATACCCCAACATATGGTAATGCACGATATTTTTGATTAAAGTCCATCCCATAACCTACTACGAATTCATTGCCGACTTCAAAGCCTACATAATCTGCTTTGATATCCACAACTCTACGAGATGGTTTATCTAATAAGGTTACAATCTTAACCGAATTCGCTCCCTTATGTAATAAGGTTTTAACAACTGTATTGATTGTTTTGCCTGTATCAACGATATCTTCAACTAATAAGATATCTAATCCTTTAATGGATGTATCCAAATCCTTCACAATTTTGATATCACCAATTGATTCTGTTCCTTCATAAGACTTTACATCCATAAAGTCATATTGAACATCTAAATCAATATGTTGTATCAGTTCAGCTAGAAAAGGAACCGATCCACGTAAAAGAGCCACTAATAATGGTGCGTTTTCTTTGTAGTCTTCTGTAATTTGAGCGCCAAGTTCTGCGCTACGAGCGATGATCTCTTCACGAGTGAATAGGATCTTTTTCATGTCTTGATCAAATATCATATTAATCTCCTTCGCTATTAGTGTATTGTATCACAGAACAAGTTGGGTTTATAGAGTAATGATTGATATCACATCCTAAACCTGGCACCAAAATGACACTTCCTTTTTTGTTTACCATGACTGGCCATACTTTACGTAAATAAAGAGGTATATGACGGTCAATAAAGAAACGATGGACATTCTTTGTGCCAAAACGCATTTGTATTTTATCTTTATCCCTTACATTACGAATCGTAATTGGAAAATCTTCTTCTTGTAAGGTGACCGCATTAACGCCTAGTTCACCTTCTTTAATATAGAAATGTTTATGGTTTGAATTGAAAAGTTCTTCAATGGAAAGAAAGGTTATTTCATAAGGTTCTAAATCCCTAACCATAAACATTTCTTTATTCTCTTGTACCAAATATTGATCATGTGCTTCTATGACAAAGTCACATTTCTCTAAGATGATTTGATCAATGGATTGAAGATGTTTTAAACTATAATGATTATCTTTTGGTTCTATTAAAGTTCTAAGAATGGTATAACGTAAAGAGGATTCACATTCCCTATACGTTTCAATATCTACCCTGTTATTATGAATATATTTTTTCGCATTGAAACGAAGTTCTTCTAATTTTTGATTCTCTTCTTTTATTTCTTGAAGAATCTCTTGACGCTTTTGAAGTGTTAAGATTTCTTTTAATTCCTTTCGAATCTTATTTCGAATATATTGTGTACTTTCATTGGATTCATCCATATAGTAATGTACCCCATTATCAACACAATATTGAATCAGTTCTTCTTTTGTATAATCTAATAATGGACGAAGGATACGAATCCCATGGTAAGTATTCTCATAAGCTAATCCATAGGTCTTTGGGATTAGATTCTTTTCCTTCTGCATATAATACGTTTCAATAAGATCATCTTGATGATGCGCAACTAAAACACCTTCATATCCATATTCTTTAATTAATCTTTCAAAGAAAGAATAACGATATTCTCTTGCGCTTGCTTCAAAGTTTCCTTCGTAAAGGAAAGGGTCATCTAAGACATGCAGTTTAA
>CADBUH010000214.1 GCA_902797775.1 uncultured Erysipelotrichaceae bacterium
ATTGGTTTTTCCATCTTCTCATAACTACACGCATCCATCTTTTTAATCACTTGGCGTAAATCAACCATACGTGCTTCGACTGCTTCTTTAATTAAGATCTTTGGATTATTTTTATCCGTATAAAAACAATCACTAATCACAAATAATTCCTCTTCATCTAATTCTTCTTCACGTACATAATCCGCATTTAGATGCACCATCTTAATATGCTTTGGATAAATTCCATTCCCATTTAAAACCCATACCGTATTTGTATAGAATTGAATATCATCCGCATGAGGAAATAAACCAATAAATAAAAAGTATAAGTCCCATCCTTCTTCTGTACGATGAAGAAATGGTACTTTTACACGTAATCCTTCATATTCAAAACGTGCTTTAATAAACCATTCATATTGGTCTAATACATTTAGAACTCTTTCTTTTGGATCATTTCTTTCTCCTAAGAAATAGTTCTCAATCTTTAATTTTTTAATAACGAGGTTACTAACAGTTTCATCAAGACGAATAAAAGGTTGAAAGGAAGTGTTTTTATTGTTGTAGTCGTTTAAAAATAAACGAGGACAGCGATTAAATTTTTTAAGATCGCTAATATGGTACATCTTAAATCCTTCCTAGGTACTTCCCTATTAAATTTGAACCCATCGCTTTTGTGAATTGAACTTTCACAAAACATCCTAGTGGTAAGTTTTCTTCACATTGGAAACGTACACATCCATCTACCCCATCTGGTGCGAAATGATAACTTCTACCAACATACATTCCAGTTAAAGGATCAACTTCTTCCACTAAAACTTCTGCTTCTTCTCCTAAATGTAGTCTTCTTCTTTCTTCCATGATGACTTCTTGGGCATCCATGAGTTCATTCTTTCTTTGATTCTTTTCTTCTTGGGATAAAGTATCTTCTAATTCATAACTTGGTGTATCTTCTTCTTTGGAATAGGTAAATACACCTAAGTGGTCCCATTGAACTTGTTTAAGAAGAGCTAAGTTCTCTTCATGTTGTGCCTTTGTTTCACCTGGAAAACCTGTAATTAAGGTTGTGCGTAAGATGGCATTAGGAAAACGTTTACGAATGGTAGAAGTTCTTTCTAATATTTCTTCTGGATTACTTCTACGATTCATCTTCTTAAGCATTTCTAAATTTCCATGTTGGATAGGAATATCAAAATATGGAAGAATATGGTTCGATTCTTCTATCGTATCTAATAAATCATCTGGTATTTCATCTGGATAAAGATATAAGATTCTTATCCATTTCACCCCTTCAATTTGATCTAATTGTTTTAATAAAGTAGATAAATGAAGTTTATGATCCCAATCATAGCCATAGCGAGAGGTATCTTGGGCAATTAAGGTTAATTCTTGAACCCCTTCTTGTACAAAGCGTTTGGCTTCCGAAACGATTTCTTCAATCGAAGAAGAACGCATAGGTCCTCGAATTAAAGGAATCGCACAATAACTACATTTATTATCACAACCATCCGCAATCCTTAAATAAGCCATCCAAGGTTTACCGGATAAGATACGAGGTGTCTTCCCATAATCATTAATGATTCTTTCACCTAATACTTCCGATAAGATTTCTCCTAAATTAGGATATTCCTCAATCGCAATAAAACGATCAACTTCTGGCATCTCTTTCTCTAATTCTTCTTTATAACGTTGCGCAAGACATCCCATCACAATTAACTTCTTATGATAAGAAGCCGCATCTAAAATGGTTGAAATCGCTTCTTCTTTCGCACTTTCAATAAATCCACATGTATTGATGATAATCGCATCGGCTTCTTCATAACTAGAAACGATGGTTTGGTTACTCGCATTTAAAATCCCTAATAGATTTTCTGTATCCACTAAATTTTTCGCACATCCTAAGGAAACAATCGCTATTTTCATTCTTTCACTCATTTCTTCTGTGGTCCATTTTAGCATGCATAAGAAGATAAAAAAACCGTAATGCTCAAGGCATTACGATTCTTTCTTAATCTGCTAAGGAACCAAATGGATCCCAAGGTGCTAAAACCTTTGGTTTTTGGCTTAAAATCTTCTTTTGGGCAGCACTAAGGTACTTTTTATGTACCACTGCTTCATAGACATATTTATCAAACCACGTATCCGAACAAATATAATATCCCTTATTCGCTACCTTATCACCCCAAGAGTTTTCAATCTTCCATCTTGTAGGTTTATTATTTACGAGGTTTACACCTGTAAATACCATCGCATGGTTCATCGCACTGTGTCTTGTATCAAGCATATCTTCTTTACTTAGATCTAAGTTCATATCAAAGGTTGAAGCATAATCAAATTGTGCATCATCCCATAGACCACTTTCACGATTTCCATCTTTTCCACAATCACATCCAAACCAAACAAGTCTACCATCTTTAAGTTGATCTAAGATTAATTTCTTAAATTCATTTAATGGTAAGTTCATGAAAGAAACAGGATTTCCATCAATCACATTTCCTAAGTATTTAACGGTATACATCTTATGGTATGGTTTATCCTTTGTAGGACCATGGATAATTCCTACATACTCATCTAAATCATCTTTTAGATATTTCTCATAGAAAGCTTTTGGTGTTACGTTACGATGGGCATGGTATTTCTTTTTCTTATCGACATATTCAAAGGTGAAACTTTGTGGAGGTACTCCAAAACTACTGCATAATAATCCATAACATTCCGCTAGACATTCTTCTTTTAAAGCAGGAATTTGATCATCCTTCTTCTTCGCATGAAGACGTTTTGAATCAGCCACAAATTTTCTTACTCTTAAATTTAATAAACGATTTAAATTCATTGTATGACTTGATGTGAAGGTTTCAGGCATTGCCGTCTTAGGACATAAACCATATTTCTTAATCAGTGATACTAACATATCCCATTGACCACCATCACTAATCCCATTATCGAGTAAATAACGAAGGGGTTCACTTTCACATGGTGCATCCAACTCTTGAAGAGAAGCTTCTAAGAAATAGTTTACTTTTTCTAATTTGTCATAGAAAGCTACATAGTTTTGTGATAATTCAAATTCTTTAATTTGATATTTATGTCCAATTTCTTCTCTTAATACATTTAAAGCAGAAAAGATCCAACAACGTCCAGAAGACATCTGGTTTGTGACAGGCATCGTTTCAATATCAATGGAGAATAGATTTGGATTATCTACACTTGCCTCAAAAACATTTGATATTTTCGCAATATCATTGTTTGTTAAGGCATTTCGTACAATTCTTGCCTTTTCATTTGCTAGATACGCATTTCGCATCTTGTTTAAATCTTGTGCTTTAATTGGTTTCATCTTTGTCATAGTTATCCCTCTTTCTTTCCTAAAAATTCATCGATATGATTTGCGTCAAACACAAATCCACAATAGTTTGGATCATCAAAATCCTTTCCTACTGTATATTCCATTGGTTTTACACCTGGTATTTGAAAATTGAAATTAATGACTGGAGATTTTCCTTTCGTAGGATCAAATCCTTCCACAATCCCCTTTACCTTTTGAATCCAACTAGGTTCCATAATATATGGTACATGTGCTGCGATAATACCTGCACAATTTAAAGATTCTGCCTTTACTAAAGCTTCATAAAATTCTGGTAAGGTTGTTCCTCCAATGACTGGTCCTAAGAGTACAACACGTCGCGTAATATTATCACCAGTAAATAGATAATTCGATAAACTATCTAGAAACATCATACTTCCTTCTGTATGACCTGGACAGGCATACGCAGTAATTGTACGATCTCCTAAATCAAAGACTTGTCCTTCATGAAGAGGTATTCTTTGATAGGTTCCATCTATCAATAAATCTTCATATCCTTCTAAATCCTTTGAACGTTGTCGATTCTCAAGACTTGTATGAATATCTGCGACTTTATAATCGAGTGGACTTAACCATACTTCTTTAAATTGACAATTCCCACTCGCATGGTCAATATGCCCATGACTATTTACCACAATCAAAGGCTTATCTGTTAACTTTTCAAGATACCCTTTATAATCTCCAATCCCATATCCGGTATCAATTAATAAAGCTTTTTCACTTCCGACAATTAAAGTACTAAAAACTCTACCAGGACCTGGTGTATGTCCAGGCATCTTTGTATGGTAAATCTTATGGTCAAAGAGTAAGGTTTCAAATAAAGGTTCCATATTATCCTCCTATAGTATTAATTGAAGTTGATCTTCTAAGATACGCATAGAGATATGCGAGTATTGTCCTACCACTTCACCATCCGTATGTACATAGAGTGGTTTTTCACTTTGTATATCAATATCTTCCACTTGATCTAAATGAACCCCTTTAAATTTCACGTGGTTTCCATTATAGGCATATGGAAAGATACGGAAGAAATCAAAACGTGATAAATTCTCAGCGATACATATATCTAATTTACGATCTTGATCACTTGCGTTCGGACAGAATTTAAATCCTCCTCCTTCATACGCATGATTCATTCCAACCACAAATAAAGCTTTATCAACATAACGCATTTCATTATGATAATAGAGTTTCATAGGGGTTAATTCCGTCGTAAAAATCACATGACTTCCTTCAATTAAATAAACTAATTTTCCTAAATGTAGTTTATTTAAGAATGGTTTCGCTTTTGATTGTTCAACATATGCACAGATTTCTGCGTCATATCCTATTCCACAACTAATATTAAAACGTCTTGTGAAGGAGGTATCTCCTTCATAAACCGTTACTTCTCCAATATCACTTTTTCTTCGAATCTTACCTTCTAAGATTTGTTGGACAAGTTCTTTTGCATCTTTGGATAGTCCTAAATCCTTCGCTAAATCATTTCCTGAACCACATGAAATAAATCCAAAATAAGTTCTCTTAAAATCAACGATTCCATTAACCGCTTCATTAATCGTTCCATCTCCTCCAATGACGACGATGTAGTTTTCTTGAGGACTACTTGTGATGGAACGAACAATATCCGTTATCCCTTCCTCTTTACTCGAAGTATATAATTTGATTTCGTGTTCACTCTTTCGAAAGAGAGGTTCTAATTCTTTCCATAAGGACCAAGCTCTTCCGGAAGCGCCATTTGGATTTACGACAATATGTAGTTTCATAATTTACCCCTCTAGAGATTCTTTACAAGTTCAATCGCTCCCATGAGTCCTGGCTCATCTAAAGAAGCTTGTACAATTGGTGTATCTTTTAATTCCTCATGCACAAGTTCTGCATAATACTTTCTTAAATCTTCCATGAAATAATCCGAAGATTTCATAAATCCTCCACCTAAGATAAAGATATGTGGAGCGATGACTGCAGAAATAGACGCTAACATTTGTGCAATATCATGAATTGCACCATCAATGATTTCTTGTGCTATCGGATTACCTTCTCTAGCTAATTGGAACACTTCTCCTGCATGCGCTACCGTACGATTCAATTTTTGATTCGCTTTACGAATGATCGCTGTACCACTTGCCTCATTTTCAACAGCCCCTTTCGCTAAATAATTAATCTTTTCGCGACTAGGGTCAATCACTAAATTCGCAATTTCTGCCCCAAATCCTTTACGACCTGATACAACTTTCTTATTTAAGATAAAGGCACCACCAATGCCTGTTGAAATCGTAATATAGAAAACACTTGGATACTCTTTTCCAATTCCATAGATTGCTTCTCCAAGTCCTGCAACATCCGCATCATTTTCAATACGTACAGGCATATGGAATGTATCTTCAAAATCTTTCACTATTGGATAATCTTTTAATCCTGGAACGTTTGTATCAATTAATAGACATCCTTTTTCTTGATCACATGCACCTGGTGCTCCAATCCCAATTCCTGCACATTCTTCATATCCTGGAATTTGTTGGATGAGTTCTTTCATATTCGAAATCATTTTTTCTCTTCCTTCTTTTGCATAAGAAGAAGATTTTAAAACCGCTAAGATATTTCCCTCTTCATCCATCTTTGCGACACGTACATTCGTACCACCTAAATCAATACTAATAAAATGTTTCATCTTAATACCTAAACGCTCTACTTTCTGATAAAATTTGTTGGTTTAATTTTCTAAGATACTTTTCCGCAAGTAATTCATATACCTTCGCTAAGTATTGAAGTTCATGATAATAAATCACATCTGGATCTGGTGTTTCCTTCCAGGCTGCATCTTCTTTTGGAATCCCTCTTTCATAACGCGCAATGGAAGCCATAAGTTCATCACGCAATTGGAGTAATTCATCATAGGTCTTTTTCTTAATCTTTTTTTGATATTCTTTACTCGTCAACATATTCCTACGATCTCCTTTATCTATTTCTATTATCTACTAAGTAAGATTTCAATGCCAATAGCGATTAGAATAATTCCTCCAATAATGGAAGCTTTTCCAGCGAGATGGGTACCTGCTTTCTTACCAATCTTAATCCCAATCATACAGATGATAAATGTAATAAACGCAATGATGAAGGCACTTCCTAAGGCCATCAAGAAAGAATAATGCGCAATTGTAAAACCTACACTTAAGGCATCAATGGATGTCGCAATCCCTTGGACAACTAAAGTCCCATTGCTTAATTCTTCTTCCTCTTTATGGTTAAACCCTTCATAGATCATCTTACCACCAATAAAGCTTAATAAAAGAAACGCAATCCAAGGAATTATCTTTTCAAAGGATTGGAAATAGGTTAATAAAGTATGCACGAAAAACCATCCAAGAAGAGGCATTAACCCTTGAAAAAACGCAAAAGTAGACGCAATCTTAACTTCTTCTTTTTGTTTCATGGAAGGCTGGTTTAAACCATTCGCTAAGGATACCGAAAACGAATCCATCGCTAAACCAATCCCTAATAAACAACTATTGATAAGAAAAGGAAGATAATTCATATTGATTATCCTTCCTTAAGAACTTTCTTTAATTGTTCTATGGTTTCTTTCACAAATGCTTTCACATTTTGTTCTTGAACACCGACAATA
>CADBUH010000215.1 GCA_902797775.1 uncultured Erysipelotrichaceae bacterium
AAAAAAGAAGACACTTCGAGCCCAAAAACTCGAAGCGCCTTTGCTTCAAAAGAATATTAACACACGATAAGTATAATGCATAAAAAAGAAAAATCAAGTATTTTTTCTTCATACGCCAGAAAAATCTATGAAGAATAGTATTTTCTGACAGCATCTCTAGTCACATCCTTATACTCTTCATTTCTTATTACAGCAGCATATAAATCTTCAAAGTCTTTGATATATTCTTTCAAACTATTTACAAGGGCTTTGAGACCTTTTTCTATACCTCTTTCTTCGCCTTTTTCTATTCCTTTATTTTCCATTGCAGTAGCATAGGTGCACATATCTTCCACCTCCTTTTCCACTTCTTTCGTGAGTCGTAGATCATATTCTGATTTTAACTTCTCAACTTTCTCCCTTCCATCTATTCTTTCATCAAATAAGTCTGTCAATAACCTGATTAATTCACTTTCTGTCCCTTCATGTATCAATCACTCCATCGGAAGAGAATCCTTTGGAGATAATTATACTACTCCCTTTTTATTTCTTACAACATTATTTTATTCTTATATATCTACTCTATTGACGCATTTATAATCCTCTATCGTCCGACTAACCACATCCAGAAGTTGAATTGCTACTGTTTTATTTTCTTTTAACTGAGCAACTATCGACTTGTCTGATTCATAATGAAGATATAGTATATTAAATATATTTGAGTAAATAGAATTCAACACTCTTGGTGGAGTGTCATCATATATCTCTTTTATCTTTTCCGATATTGTAAATACCGTATCTTGCCACTGAAGAAAGAATTGTTCACTCACTTCAAGATTAATTCCCGACATCCACTCTCTTGGAGTATGAATTTCATCTTTTTCACCACACTTAACCGGCTGAAGAATATACGAAATATAAAATTGTACATCATCCTTAGATCTTGCAACTGTTCGCCCCAACGGAAACATTGCACATACAGATGGTTTATACACATGAATATCACATTTATTATTTTTCAAAAATGGACACTTGCCATTATCTTCTCGCATTTCTAAAGCAGCAAGCGGAAATCTACTTGTATTACCCACGTACAAATAACAATAATTTTCCACAATATCCGAAATAGATAATCCAAGCCCAACCGCCATCCTACATAAATCAAATGGTGAAAGAAGAATATCATTTCTGTCTCTACAACACTCACCGCATTGATTACATCGAAATGAAAACTCCTCTTCTTTTCCAATCGGATGCATTATTAAATTTTCTAATAATTCTTGTCTTCTTTTTTCATCTACCATATTTATAAACTCCCCATTTCACATAATAATTTAGAGCCTCTTATGCGACTTTAATCACATCAAACCGACTTTGTATATAGTAACATCTGTCTTTTTGTTTTTCAAGTTCGTTTTTTCTTGCAATTATTCTTTACTCCATAATTCAACTATGCTATTCTATTAAAATAATACAAAACAAAGTATTCGAGGTTTTTTTATGCGTAAATATGACAAAGATATCTTGCTGGAACTTATCAAGCAGGCTATAGGAGACCGTACCATTAAGTCGTTTTCAAACGATGCAGGTCTCTCATCAGACTATATGTACCGACTTTTCAAAGGACGTTTTACTGATAGTCCTCGAAAAGATACTCTTAAAAAGATAGCATCTGCTAGTAATAGTTTAGTTTCATACGAAGAATTGTTAGTTGCCGCAGGTTATCCTAGCGAATCTTCTTCCACTATATTTTCTGACAAGCTTTCTTCTTTAAAGGCTTCTCTACTATTAGCACTGGCAAACAGTAATCTTGATTGGGGAATCAACAACAACGAACATAAAGGACTCCTATCTATCAAATGCAGTAATACTCCTTACGATATCTGGAGTTTTATTACTTTGGAAAACTATAGGGAAACCGCTGATGAAGCTTCTATGCGACGCATAAATGCATATTATTATGGACTTATATTTTCTAATTCCAGAATGAATACTCTTCCTGCACAAATTCCTATAAAACTCGCATCTTTACTTATGCCTCTTGTATTTTCAAATATAAAGCCATCTGAAAAAATAAGTTTCATCACAGAATCTGTTGAAGATTATGAAAATTTTAAAACGTTGTTTCTTTCAAATTTAAAAATAAACATTTCAATCATCCTTATAAATTCCGCCAATACAAATGACATAAAAGAAACAATACTCAGCACTGCTGAAAACTATAAGGCTGATTCGATCAAAACATTTTAATCGTTAATAAAATAAGGAATAAAATATGCTTGATAATAAACATGAAAATATGCTCCCCTTCGACATGTCGGAACCTCCGGTTACGGTTCCTTCTCTTCTGATGCCACTTATCTGGGGGGCTTCTTTTATTATGACAAGGGCTTCACACCTTAAAATTCGCAGGGTTGGAATGGACAGAATCAATTCTCCGTTCCTGGTTCTATCAACTCATCAAGGGTTTTCGGATTATTATATTGCGCCACTTGCGCTATATCCTTATAAAGCTAATTACGTATCTGATATGGAAGGCTTTGCAGCTTTCGGTAAGAAGCTTTATAGAAATATTGGTTGCATCGGAAAGCGTAGATATGTGCCGGATGTCACAGTTCTTCATAATATTGGCAAATGTTTTGACATGGGAAATCCTGTTGTTATTTTCCCTGAATCGAGGCATTCGAATGTGGGTACCACTTCACTTATCCCTAAGAACATGGGGCGCCTTGCAAAGTTTTTTGCAAAGAAATATAGAACTCCCCTTGTAATTCTTTCAGTTCATGGAAGCTACCTTGCCAATCCATTCTGGGATGAAGAGCATACACGT
>CADBUH010000216.1 GCA_902797775.1 uncultured Erysipelotrichaceae bacterium
CCTTATCTTATTAATAGTTAATACTCGCCTTTAATAGTTTTTGTTCCACTCGCATCATCACTTCAAAGTAATATGCTTCATCCGCTTTCGACATCGCACTCGTATCCATGTCATCTACTTTTTTAACCCATTCTGTATACTTACCTAATAGTTCTGTATATTTAACCATCATATCGATAGATGAACCATCATAGGCTTCCATGAATTCAATATACGAATCCATAAATGCCTCATAACTATCCATTTGTTCCTTAAACTCTGGGGTTACTCCATCAATCGTTTCTTTCGTTGGTGTTTCTTCCACTTCAATTGTTGGTTCAGGTGTAGATTCAATCGTAGGTATTGGTGTTTCTACAGGTACTTCGGTTGGTGTAGGCGTAGATTCTTCGTGTTCACGTTTATACCACGGAATAGCAATAAAATCTTTTTCATTATTTTCAAAATGAAGTCTCATTTGTAAATAGAGATGTGTTTGCTTCATGAAACTTGATACATTGTCTTCTTTTAGTGGAACGATGATTTCTAATTCGTGCTCCCCTTCTTCCATATTAAGAATTTCTTTTATCTTTTTCCCATTTCTTAAACCAACCGCATCAAATGAGTTCTCATTAAGAAATACGTCATTCAGTTCAAAATGTTGACTCGTTAATTCATATTCATTAAACACTTCCTCATGTTTCTCAAACTCTTCCTCCAAGTATTTCATTGGATTCTTTTTACAACGTATTGGAATTAGAACGGTTGCTTCTGTACAATCTTTTGATAATTTAATATGTACATCTTTATCAATAGGTTCAAAACACTCATCAAGCCATTCCGCAAAATACACTTCCTTTGCAGGTATGACAATTTCTTTTTTCATTGTCATATTCTCATATGCTTTTTCAATTTTACTTTTTGACGCAAAGAGAATCGTGAATAACACAATAATGACGGATAAAATGATTTTCATCTTTTGTGATAGTTTTTTATTTGTCCATATAACATAGAGTAGCATTATGGGTAGAAAGACTACCCATAATAACACTCTCCAAATTGTAATCTTCTTTTTCTCTTTTGGAACATCAATTATACCAGCTTCACTTTGTGCTTTCATTCGTCCTTTCTCAAATTGATATCCTGTATTTTCCGCATTATCAATCCTTGTCTTATTCACTTCTTCATCCACTAGAAATGTACTTCCACAGTGTTCACACTTATACTGTGTTTTCCCTTCTTCGATTGTCAATTGCGCATTACATTTTGGACATCTCATATTAATCAATTTCATTTTTCATATCCTCCTCTAAAAGCCTTACAAGTTCCTTTATTGATAAATCCTCAAGTTGTTCTTTGTTTCTATCTTTTAAATACGCAAGATACATTTCTCTACTTTTAAGTATTTCTTTTTCTTCTTCTAATCTTTTTTGTACTTTTCTATAAGAATCTTCTTGATTAATCTTTTTGATTTCTTCAATTCGAAATCCAGCTTTACGGTATAGACAAATAATGGCCAATTGTTTTAGGGCTTTATCCCCATACATTTTATGGTTTTGACTTCCGACTCTAATGGTTGGTTTCACAAGAGAAATCTTGTCATAATAAAATAATGTTTTCCTTGTGATTTTAAGTAATTCACATACTTCTTTTACTGTTTTCATTGGTTGATTTATTAAATCAACTGTAAGACCGTTCCCTGTGGAACCGTCAATCTGTAAATTCTTCTTTTTATCGCTCATTTCTTGAACCTCCTATCCTGAGACAAGAAATTCGCGCGAAAAAAAAGACTCTTTCGAGTCTACTTATTTTCTTAAGAATTCCAATACCCTTTTATGGTAATCCTTTGCTTCTTCATATAAGGAATGTCCATATTGTGCATAATAATAAGATTCACATTGTAAGAGATCACTTATTTCGTTTGTTCCTTCATACGTAACAACCTGATCTTTCTTACCTCCTATTACATATACTGGACATTTTATTTCTTGAAGTCTTTCATATGTATTACATGTTAAACAAGCTTTCGCATGCTTAATAAAACGATTCAGAGAAATACGTTTCATTGTACTTGTTAGAAAAGGTAATAACCATTTATATTTTTTAACATATTCTTCACTATAGTTCTTTTCAAAAGAATCTTTAAGTAAAGCTTTATAATCTCCTTCTTCTGCTAAATTAATCCAATGATTGATATTAGCTTCAATAGTAGGATTCTTACGACTTAGTGTTACCACAAGCACCAATTTATGAACAAGATATGGATGATTCAAAGCTAAGTATTGCGCAATCATTCCACCCATAGATATTCCTATCACATCCGTAGAAGAAATCTGTAACTTAACTAATGCCTTCGCTAAATCATTCGCCATCTGTTCTATTGAATATGTATTAGGCATTGGGTGAATCGGATCAAAAAGATATACACGATACTCTTTTGTATAAAGAGAATGCATAAAGGCTAAATCTATGTGATGTCCTTTTACACCAGTAAAATTTAATCCTGGAATAATCACAAGATTCTTCTTTCCTTTTCCAAATACAACATAGTTCATAGAAGTATGATCGAGTTGTATCTTATCTTCTCTACTGTTATAGAACATATCTACATTATATAAAATAAGAGACCTTATGGTCTCTTATTAAACATCAATTTTTTCTTCACCTAGATATTCATCCATTGAATATGGAATATCTACAATACGTTTATTTGTATGTCCTGCAACAAGTTCATAAATCTTTTCTTCATCTCGTGCAATTAATGCATCTAGATAATCTCTATGGGTTTGTACAAGTTCTGCTTTAGACTCAGGTGTTTCTAATAAGTCATGCCCATAGATTAATTTAAAGAAAGATAAACGATCCCATAGTTGTTCAATCATTGCACAGATTTGATTTAGACGACTAATCTTATAGATCTCAAAATGATAGAGACGATTTTGTGTATAAGAATCAATCGGTTTTGCATTCTCATCCCATACAATTCTTTCATAATCTTTATGGATTACTTCTAGGCGTGCAATATCTTCATCTGTAACATAGCGACAAGCATATTGAGCCGCAATTGGTTCTAATGCTTTACGGGCTAGATAAATTTGCTTAATGTCATCCTCCGATAATTTCACAAGACGCATTCCTGCATATGGAGTCGATTCTGCTAAACCTCTTTTTTCCAAATCTAAAAGAGCTTCACGAACTGGCATTCTACTAATACCTAGTGATTGCGCAATTTGGTTCGCATTTAAACGATCTCCCATACGGAGTTTTCCTTCCATAATCCATTCCATCAAGATATCAATTACTTTTTCAGAAAAGACATTCTTTTGAAATAAATCATTCGAATTGTTATCTTGCATTGTTATTCTTGTAGTTGACATATTTGCATTTTACCTTACTTTTCTAAACTTTTAAATATCCAATTTTGTCACAAGTTTTCTTAAAATTGCTACCTCTGCTGTTTCCTCAATGAGTTCTGCAGTATGCTCTGCATTGATTGGATCTTTCCCCATTGCCACAAGTCCATGATCCACTAATAAGAAGCCTGGTAGTTCTGGATTCTCTTTTAGAATCTCTTCTACCATATAGAAATATTCCGCTTTTACCATAGCCGCTGGTACATCTAATGTTGGAATATCCGCATTCATTTTTAATTGTGAATGCCATGTAACTCTAGGTAAATCTTTCTTTGAAGAAGACCACGCAATACTATATGGTGCATGTGTATGTACAACTGCTTGCACATTAGGACATAGACGATAAATTAAGCCATGTAGTAAAGCTTCTCTTGTAGGTTTTCCTTCACCAGATACCTTATTCCCATCAAAGTCTGTGATTACAAATCCTTCCACTGTACTATCAATGAAGGAACTACCACTCGCTTTAACAATCATTAAATCTTTTCCAGGAACACGTGCACTTACATTTCCTCCACTATTCATTTGGATTCCTCTATTATAGGCACGCTTACAAGCTTCTACTAATTGTTCACAAATTGGTAATAATTCTTTTTCCATGATTCAATCTCCTATTTATATGTAATTGTATCATCAATTACACCTTTTTCTTTTAATTCATCAATCATATAATGTGCTGCTTGGATTCCCCATTCTTCAGTATCTAAGTTTCCAGGTATCGTAATGAACGTAAGATTTGGATTATCAATCTTCTTAATCTCATCAATAATGATTTGATCAACTTCAGGCCAATAAAGTTCTTCTCCTTCTCTTGTGTTATGACGCATCCCATCAGTTGGAAGTAATACTTTAACAGGATAATCAATGTCTTTTAGACGATCTCTAAATCCTTTTGTGATTTCTGCAGCTTCATCCGGTAATAGTTTTATATGTGCCATTGAAGCATTATGCATCATATATTTTCTTTCTTCCATGCGAGGTGGAAATTCTCCTGGTGCAAAATCCACAAAGTCTATACCACCAACACTAATCACAAGAGGTACTTTCGCCTTCACACTCTTTCTAAGACGATGCACAACATTTTCTCCATAAGAGAACCCACTATGATAATACTCTTCTGTAATCTCATGAACCGTTAAATCAAGAATCCCATCAATAAGTCCATCTTCTGCCATCTGTTCCATCGTAGGACCACCTACACCAGTCGCATGGAATCCTAAGCATTCAATTCCACAACGCTCTAGTTCATCAATCGCAGCACAAGCACCTGTATTAGAGATTCCCATAAGGGTTACGCCTACAACAGGTTTATCCCCTTTCTTAAGTACATGCCCAGCTAACTTAACCATACCAATACAGCACGCAGTCGCATTCGCTATAACTTGTCTTGTGACAAGGTTTAAACCTGTAAAGTCACAAATCGCAGGTATTACCACAACATCTTTTTCACCCACAACAGGATCAAAGGTTTTATTCCCACTCGCAATTGTCGTAGCCATTACTTTTGGAAAACCAATTGGAAGTTGACGCATCGCATTTGTGGCCATTACTGTATTTTGTAAACCACCAATGGATAAGACTCCATCAATTTTACCTTCGTCATAAAGTTTCTTAACATATTGCGCTACCGCATTTTTCATGTAGTCAATTTTTTCACCTTTTGTTTTAGGTTCTAAATCTTTCCATGTAATACCTGTAGAAGCGACTACTTCTTCTCGAGAAACATCAAAACTATAAGATTGACTAGGTCCTGTCGCAACATCTATCACAAGACCTTTTAAACCTTCTTTTTCAATCAGTTCTTTCATGTATGCTGCTTCTCTATGTTTTGTATCGCAGCTTTCAATTATCGCTATTGTTTTCATTTTATTTCTCTTTCAAAAAGGAAAGGGCACACAAGTGCCCTTCCACAATATCCTAGTTAATAATTATTCTTTGTCTCCAAATTTAGGAAGTACACCATGTTCTTTTTCATATTCAGTTACGAAATCGGACAATCCTTTATCGTGTGCTAGTAAGAGATGTTTATGTGGATCAACACCTGCTTTTTTACATCTAGCTAATGTGTCACGAATTGTCTCCCAAGAAGCAACGATATCAACGTAACGTCCAGGAGGCATAATATCGTAATGTAAGTTCTCTTCGACTTCTTTTGTAACATCAATGTTACCCATTACGAATACAGAGTCACCTACACAGTAGTATGGACCATTTTCTGTTTCTACAACTACTGTTTGATGTCCAGGACAATGTCCGAAGCTTTCATATACACTGATACCAGGAATGATTTCTGTTTCACCTTCTACGAATTCAAAACGTTCTTTAACACCATCTTGATCAAATGGAGCAACAATTACATCTCCATCTTTCGCAATGATTGGTCTTTCATAACTCTTGAAGTGTAGAGGAACTGGGTTATGTGCATAATCCCATTCTTTCTTATTAACGATGAAACGTGCTTTTGTGAACTTTTCAAGATAGAATACATGATCCCAGTGTAAGTGTGTAAATACAACAAGATCAATATCTGCAGGAGTATGTCCTGTCTTCTTTAGCATAGATTCAATATCATCTACACCTTCTGTTTGCCAAGAACCTTTATGATGATACTTGTTTGCACGTTCTGTCCATGCCATACCAGTATCAACCATTACAAGTGTTCCATCTTCACCTTCTAATAAGAATGTGAAGTCTGGAAGAGGTACTGGTTCATCTGGAATATCCTTTAAATAAGGTTTGCAAGAAAAATGATAATGATACTCTAAAGGCTTTGTAGGAATAAATCCTGTGTTTAATGGAGTAATTTTGAAATTCATAATTGTCCTCTCTTTCTAATTCATTTTACTTTCTTGTCTTTTTCTAGTAATTGTATCAATTAGTACCATAATAATAATTACACTACCAATTACAAGACCTTGTGCTTGGGAAGGAATACCTGTTAAGTTCATTATGTTTACTACAATTGTAAGAATTAAAGCACCTGCAATTGTACCTAGAACGCCTCCTTCACCACCTTTTTGCGATGTACCACCAATAACAGCTGCTGCAACTGTTTGTAGGCCATAGGTATCACCCATCGCTGCATCTGCTGCATTAAGTCTCGCTGTCATTAACATACCCGCAAAGGCTGCGCATACACTACAAATAACGAAGGCAGATAATACAACTCTTCTTGTAGGCATCGCTGCATATTTCGCTGCTACTGGATTTGATCCATATTGGTAAATCTTTCTACCAAGTGTTGTATTCGATAATAAGATATATAGGATTAAGACAACAACACTCGCAAAGATTACCAGGTTCGGTATTGCCCCCAGATAGCCTACCCCTAATTGTGTAAATGCTGGTGGTAAGTCATAGATGACGGCACCTTGCATAACTACAATACCTAAACCAGCAATAACCCAGTTTGTACCATAGGTTGCAATAAATCCTGGTAAGATACCAGCTAAGGTACCATTGATTAATCCAATAACCACACCAATTAATAACCCAATTAAAGTCGCTACCGCAACATTCATATCATGCTTAATTAACTGTGCAACAACACATCCTACAAATCCGGCTGTAGCACCTACTGATAAGTCCATTGTACCTGTCAATAAGACAGCGGTTAAACCTGAACTTAAGATCAAGAGTAAGCTTGCTTGTCTAAAGATTGTAATCATGTTATTTACAGTGCGGAATGAAGGAGCAATGATAGAAGATGCAATCACTAATACAACTAATCCGATTAAACTATAGAAGGCTCTCGACTCCTTTATGGACTGCCATAAGTTTTTCATATTCTTTCTCCTTTCTACTTCGCTTTCCGCTCACTAATTAATGCATTAATAATAATCGCTGTTAAAACAATTCCACCTGTGGATACACTTTGATAGATTGCAGGAACACCGATAACGTTTAATCCATTTTGAATGACTTGTATTAATAGAACACCCAAAATAGTTCCAGCTACACCACCCTTACCATGACGTAAAGAAGTACCACCTAGGACAGTTGCTGCAACTGCTTGGAATTCTAAACCATTCGCAACAATAGGTTGTCCAGATTCAACTCTACATAGCATCATTAAACCAGCAATACCAGTTAAGAAACCAGCAAATGCATACGTCTTAATTAAAGATGTACTAGGATTAACACCAGCTAATGTTAATGATTCTGGGTTACCACCTAAGGCACGAATATTTGCACCAAGTTTTGTTCTCTTTAACATCACATAAGTAATGATGAACATAAGTATTGCAACATAAACATTTCCTGGAACAATAAAGAATGTTTTCGTAACACTTTGATAAATTGTACTTGCAAAGTAGATCGAAGCTCCAGAAGTTAATAATAATGCAATACTATTTACAATATTCTGCATACCATACGTTACAATAAACGGAGGTAATTCGAATTTTGCCACAAAGAATCCTTTGATTGCACCAATAAGGATTGCCACTAAAACAGAAATTAACATGCCTAATAAAAGTGGAACTCCTTTTGTTGCTAACCATACAGAAAGAACCGTCACAATGTTCACAACCGCATTCAGTGACATATCAATACCTTCTGTAAGGATTGTTACTGTCTGTGCGAATGCCATAATCATCAATGGAACACATTGAACAAGAATATTCTTAAAGTTTCTTGTTGATAAATAATTAGGTTCAATCACACTAAAGACAATAATCATTAGTAATAACATATAAAGCACTGGAGGAACGCTTTTTAAAACATCTACAAATGATTTCTTTTTCATTCGTTCGCACCTCCTGTACCTAGCATCATTAATTCACCAATTTTTTCTTGATTAAAGTTATCATCCCCACGATGAACTTCTCCTACAATACTACCTTCTTGCATGATATAAATACGATCACTCATACCAATAACTTCAGGTAGTTCTGATGAAATCATAATGATCGCTTTACCTTCGGATGCCATACGATCCATAAGGTTATATATTTCCATCTTTGCACCTACATCAATACCTCTTGTAGGTTCATCAAAGATTAGAATATCTGGGTCATAACTTAACCATTTTGCTAAGACTACTTTCTGTTGGTTTCCACCAGAAAGGAATCTTGTCTTTTTATCAACACTTGTAGTCATAATACGTAATTTATTTGTATAATCTTTTGCGATTTCACGTATCTTATTCATGTTGATAAAGAAGTTTGGAAAGATTTTATTTAAACTAACTGCGACTGTATTTTGCGCAATGGATTCACTTAGCGCAAGTCCTTGTGTTTTACGGTCTTCTGAAATTAGACCAATTCCTAAAGCGACGGCATTTGTCGCATTCTTTAGATCTGCCTTTTTCCCAAATACCGTTACATCACCAGACTTAATTGGACGAATACCGTAAATCAGTTCTGCTGTTTCCGTACGTCCTGCACCAACAAGTCCAGCTAATCCTACAATTTCACCTTTCCTTACATTAAAACTAATATCGTTAACACGACCATCAAAGTCGCATAAGTGTTCAACTTTAAGCGCCTCTTCATTAAAGTCTGTTTGATTGCGCACATAAACCTGTGATACATCTCTACCAACCATCATTTTGACAAGTTCATTATTTGTGCAATCATTAATACCAACAGTCGCAATCTTTTTACCGTCACGTAAGACTGTAATACGATCTCCAATTAATGGGAACTCTTGCATTCTATGAGAGACATAAATAATTCCAAGTCCTTCTGCTTTTAAACGATGAATTTGTTTAAATAAAGAATCAACTTCACGTTCTGAAAGAGAAGATGTTGGTTCATCAAAAACAATGATTCTTGGATTAAAGGATAGAGCTTTTGCGATTTCAACCATTTGTTGTTCCGCAACACTTAGTGAACTAACTGGTTTTGTCACATCAATATATTCACAATTTAGTGTTTTCAATAACTCTTCTGCATCATGTTTCATCTTCTTTAAATCTAAGAAACCTAATTTCGTACGTGGTTCACGATTTAAGAAGATATTTTGGGATGCATCTAAATATGGAACAAGAGAGTTTTCTTGATACACTGCTGCGATACCACGCTCTAATGCATCTTTCGTCCCTTGAATAACAATTGGTTCACCATCGAGAGTTATTTCACCTTCTTCAGCTTTATATGCACCTAAAATAATCTTTGATAATGTGCTTTTACCTGCCCCATTTTCACCTACAAGAATATGAACTTCACCTTCTTGTAGATCAAAATCGACATCATCTAAAGCCTTCATACCAGGGAATAGTTTTGTGATATGTTTCGCTGTTAAAATTGTTTTTCCCATAATTTGCTCCAATTTATTTAGAGTAGTGTCTCCTGTTTGTTACAGGAGACACTGATTAAATTTTATTGATTATGATTTAATTATTGAACTGCATTGAACCATGCATATTCATCAATGTAGCTTTGTACTGTGCTAGAGTTGATGAGTGGATCGTTGTTAGATGTTGGGAATGGGATGAACTTAGCTTCTGGTTCAACACCATCATCTAGATAACGTACTGCATAAGCAGCTGCGATATAACCAGAACCATATGGGTCTGTATTATAAGATTCAAACATGTCACCATTTAATACAGCGTTAGCTGCGTCAACAGAACCATCGAATCCAGAAACTAATACGCCTTCAACACCAGCTGCTTTTAATGCTTGAACAGCACCTAGAGCACTTTCATCGTTTGCACCAATGATACCTTGAACATCTGTATATTTTTGTAATAAGTTTTCTGTTACAGACATACCTTCTGTTCTCTTGAAGTTTGCTGTTTGAGAAGCAACGATTTCAATTCCAGGATAATCTTTGAATGCATCTTTAATACCATTTAAACGTTCGATTGCGTTAGCAGCACCTGCTGGACCTTCAAGAATAATAATGTTTCCTTTTCCGCCTAATTCTTCAGCCATATCTTTCGCAATTGTATAACCTGTTTCATAGTAGTCAACACCTGTTCTTAAGAATGTATCTTCTGCTGCAGGAGTACCAATTGTTAATACGATAACACCAGCTTCTTGAGCAGCACGTACACCAGGCATAATACCATTAGAGTCTGCACAGTGAACGATAATAGCGTTTGCACCTTGTTGAATCATGTTTTCCATTAACTTAACTTGCTCTTCTACAGAGTCAGCTGTAGATGGAGCTTGTGTAATAGCTTCGAATCCCATGTCTTCACCTGCTTTAGCAACGCCTGCAGATTGTGCAACCATGTATGGGTTTGTTGTGTTCTTGGCGATGTAACCAATCTTGTAAGAACCTTTTGCTTTAATGTCTGTAGCTACTGTTGTACCAATACCAGTAATAGGTAATTGATCAGCTGATAATACAGTCGCTTTGGATAAGCCAGTAGAAGCTGCTTGTGTTGCTGCTGGAGCTGCTTCTTGTGTAGCTGCTGGAGCTGCTGCTTCTTGTGTAGCTTCTGGTGTAGCAGTAGATGTTCCACCGTTGTTGTTAGAACAGCCAACTAAACCAACTGTTCCGACAAGTAAAAATGATAGTACTAGCTTTGAAAATTTCTTCATAATGTAACCTTTCCTCCTTGAATGCTAGTGCGCTTTTAACTGGAAGCGCTTCCATTTCTAACTTGAATATAACTCTCGATGATACCCGTGTCAAGGATTTTGTATCCAATATCCATTATATTTTATACAATTTGTTAGTAACACCCTATTTTTCACAAAAAAATCTAATATTTGAGGCGAAAATGCTCAATATATTAGATTTATATATATATATATTTATATTTTTATTTCTTATTTAATTAGGTAATTGCTTTAATTAGGTAATTGCACAAAATGATATTGAACGGTTGTTGGATACATAAGAGGTATTAAATCTTCTAATGTTGTAGAAGTATTTGGCGCAACAACTGGTTCTTTTTCTATGTATTGTTGATCTGCTTTTGAGATATTATCTGGATAAATCTTTGCGAAATCATTTGCCATAGAAATTGGTGTATATCCTTTTTCTTTATATTCTTTGGATTTCTCATCCCAATTTTGTTTACCCCATTCTCTTACATTATCATCCGCAACGACCATATAAGCTTCAGCAGGATGAGGATTTCTAGAATCAATTGTATAATTCATCATACTTGTATCACTACCACTATTCCCAAACGCTAGTACTGGACGTTGTCCAATTTCTCTTTCAATATAGATTGCTTTATTTGCGTTTAGATTCTTTTGCACAAATCCACCGGTTAATACTAATTCATCTCCATCAGCGTATTTATAATCCATATTCGAAGAAACATTTTCATATCCCTTCTCTTTTACTTCAAAGTCTGTTCCAATCACATGATTTGGGGTTACATAATCTTTAATAGGTGAATTCTCCACTATCGCTCGAGTAGTTGTACGTTCTGTTCCACTAATTACATAAATTGTAAAACCATTATCATATAAGTATTTAACGAGTTCTACCATTGGTAAATAGAACCCATCACTATAACGCATATTATTGAAACTATCTGTCTTCTTTTTTCCAAATTCTGTCGCATATTCTTTAAATTCTTCAACCGTCATGCCTGCATACGCCTTAGCGAAATTACGTGCTAAGGATTCATCTGCAGTATATCCAGGTTTAATAGACGCTGCGATTTGTTTTAATTCATTTGAAACACGTTCTGGATGATCATTTAAACAATATTCAATAAACATCATCGTATCGTAATAGGTATAATAGGTTTCACAAGTAAGTGTTCCATCCATATCAAATACCGCAATACGATCTTTTTCTTCAATAAAGTTTTCTTTATCATTCGGATTCGTCACCTTTTCAACATATTCTTTTAATTGTTTTGCAGGTTCTGAATCACTAGCCCAATAAGTTCCAAATGTTTCTTCTTCTGCACTTATAATGTTTGATTGTGATACTCCTAGTATTAAACTAAGTGAGACAATCATATTGATTACTAGGAAACTTATTTTTTTCATCAAAATCATCCCTTCCTAAATAAGCATTTCACAAAAAGAATTATAACAGTTTTTCTTTTTTAGAATGAATTGAATTTATAGAAACGCACATAAAAACATCATTCTCTAGGAATGATGTTTTTATTGAATATTTACTATCCTTTTATACCTGTTTCTCCACCAATACCATTAATGAACCATTTTTGTGTAAAGGCGAATAATACAAGTAACGGTACAATAACTACGGCTGAAGAGGCCATAACGAGAGCCCAGTCAATATTGACGGCTGTATTCGCTAAGAATTCACTACGTAAGCCTTGCGATACTAAGTAGACATCTTTTGTCTTCGTAATTAAGGATGGCCACATATAGTTATTATAGGTTGAAATAAAGTTCATTAACCCAAAGGTTATAAAACTCGACTTCGTCATAGGACATACAACTTCCCAAAGAGCTCTCCAATGTGTAGCACCATCCATACGTGCTGCTTCTACTAACCCTTTTGGAATCTGCATGAACCCCTGACGCAAGAGGAAGATACCAAAGATACTTACCGTACTAGAGATAATAATTCCTCTAAAACTATCTAACATATTCCAATTCGCTAAGATGATATAACTTGGAATATAAGTCGCAGCTACTGGAAGCATATATGTAGCCATGACAATCGTGAATAATATTTTATTCGTTCTAAATTTCAAGAATACAAGTGCGTATGCAAGCATAGCCCCTGTAACAATTTGAATTGCGACAATCACAATGGAAACCCAAGTAGAATTCCACATATATTTTGGAATGTTTGAATCAAATAATACCTTTGTGATATTTGACCATTGTGGTACAGCAGGGAAAAAACTATTTGGATTCATTACCTCTGTTTTTGTTTTCAGCATTGATAAAACCATCCACACAAATGGAAACGCTGTAAACATACTTGTAACACCTAATATAAGCACCTTACCAATGATGGATAAGATTCTTACAGATAAAGATCTTTTATCACTATATCTCGTATTCATAAACGATCTCCTAGTAATAAACCCACTTTTCACCCACTTTAAATTGAATGAGTGATAAAGTCGCTGTAATGATAATCATCACAACCGCTACTGCCGTTGCTTTTCCCATATTAAACTCTTGGAAACCAAGTTGGTAATACATATATAGAAGTGTTTTCGTACTACCAGCTGGACCACCTTGTGTTAATACTTGAATTTGGTCATAGGCTTGTAAGCTATTGACCATTGTAATGATTGTTAAGAAGAATGTGGTTGGTGAAATCGATGGTAATGTGATGTCAAAGAATTGCCGCCAACTACTTGCGCCATCCAAAGCACCTGCTTCATATAATTCTCCTGGTACTTTTTCTAACGCAGATAAGTAGAAAATCATCGCATATCCTAATGACTTCCATACCGTTACTAAGATGACACTAAACATCGCTGAGGATGATTTATCTATCCATGAATAAGGTGCCATCCCTACTAACTGTAGTATCTTATTTGCGATACCTCCATCGACTTTAAAGATCCACGTCCATACAATCGAAATCGCTACGGTTGGTGTAATCCAAGGTGAGAATAGAATAAACTTTAAGATTCCATTCCCTCTAAAATTCTTAACCAAAAGTAACGCTAATATTAATCCAATAATGATGGTTGGGAATAAGGTTCCTAATGTAAAGATTAATGTATTTGTAAGAGCTTCATAGAAGCGAATATCTTTAAATAAATTAATATAGTTTCTTAATCCAACAATCTTATAATTTGGAGTCATAAAATCCCAGTTTGTAAAACTTAACCAAATAGATCGAGAAATTGGATAAATCCAGAAAACAATTAAAGGTATTAAAGCAGGAAGTACAAAAAACAATACGGTTGGTAACTTATCATAACGTTTCTTGTATTTTCTTTTTACTTTCTTCGTGCTCATCAGTTTGTAATAGTCCTTTCTGTCTCAGGATCAAAGATATGAAGTTTTTCTTCTAAGACAGATAGATAGATTTTTTCACCATGTTCATGTTTTTTAACATGTGGTGTATTCATTACGATTCTTCCTTCTGCTGTATCAATATAAACAATCGCGTTACTACCTAAAAGTTCAAAGACATTTACTTCACCTTTGAATGCACAATGTGCTTCATCATCCAACATGACATGTTCTGGACGAATTCCCACAACGACTTTCTTACCAACCCAATTGCCTTCTCTTAATTTGGTTTCTTTTGCTTCTGTAACTGTGATTTTTCCATCTTGTGTTTCTAAATAAAGGTTCCCATTCTCTTCTACTATTGTCGCATCAAAGAAATTCATTGTTGGTGTACCAATGAATCCAGCTACGAATTTATTCTCTGGATAGTTAAAGAGATTGGTTGGATTATCAATCTGTTGAATTTCTCCATCTTTCATAACCACAATCTTTGTCCCTAAGGTCATCGCTTCCGTTTGATCGTGTGTTACATAGATAAAGGTTGTATTTAAACGTTGATAAAGGTCTGCGATTTCAACACGCATTTGTCCTCTTAATTTTGCGTCTAAGTTTGATAAAGGTTCATCCATTAAGAATGCTTTTGGTTTACGAATAATCGCACGTCCCATCGCAACACGTTGTTTTTGACCACCCGATAATTGTCCAGGTCTACGATCTAGTAAATCTTCAAGTCCTAAGGAAGCCGCTACCTCTTTTACACGCTTATCAATTTCATCTTTTGGAACCTTCTTAATCTTTAAACTATACGCAATGTTTTGATATACCGTCATATGTGGATATAACGCATAGTTTTGGAAGACCATCGCAATGTCTCTATTTTGTGGAGCTACATCATTCACCTTTTCTCCATCAATAAAGAGTTCTCCATCACTAATATCTTCCAGTCCCGCTATCATACGTAACGTTGTGGATTTACCACACCCTGAAGGTCCAACCAAAATCACAAACTCATTATCTTTAATTTCCAAGTTAATTCCTTTTACTGCTTGGAAACCATTCTCATACTCTTTTGTGATACTTTTTAAAATTATTTCAGCCATATGTTTTCACCTTCTAAGATAGTAAAAGTAGCCGTAACCGAAATTACGGCTACTTATTCATTATGAACGACTTATTTTCCTAATGCTTCATCAACTGCTGCTTGGGCAATTTGACATGCTTTATCAAGTACTTCTTGTGCTGGTGTACCACCATCTTGTTGAATACTACTTGCTGCATCGTTGAGTGCATTTAAGATACCTTGTCCAGATGGATCTGCTGGGAAAATAGAAGAATGTGCAGCTTGTTTAGCAAGTGTAATCGCTACTGGATTTTCTTCTGCATATTTCTTATATTCTTCTGTTTCTGCTGCACCCTTATTGGAAGCTGCATAACCAGAAATGATGGAATAACCTGCAGAGATTTCTGGGCTTGTTACATATTGTAATAATTCAAATGCTTTTGCTTGGTTTTTGGTATCACTCTTCTTAGGCATCGCAAGAACTAATGTTTCTGCCCATGGAGCACTTGGGTTACCATTCCAACCAAATTGTTCACGTGGATACATCGTATCGAAATCAAAGTTTGTTGCTACATCTACGCTTGAATCTGGATCAATCCAATCATCGAATGGATCAACAGGAGAACCTGTATAACCAGCTGCTACATTTTGTAGAACATCGTATTTTGTTTCATACCAATAGGTCCAACCTTGGCCCCAACGTGTTGTCATAATCTTATCTTCATGGATCCACTTACGGAATTGTTCGAATACTTCTACCCATTCAGGAGAGTTAATGATTACGGTTTCACCATCATCTGCAAATACTTTTGCACCATTTGCGAATGCCGCATCAATCATATTCTTCGCATTTCCACCCATTGGTTCCCATACATAAGTTGCACCTGCACCTTTTAGTTTATCCGCAACTGCTACAAGGTCTTGCCAAGAGTTAATAGAATCTGGATCAACACCTGCTTTTTTAAATAGTTCAACATTATAGAACCCAATTTGAATTGTTCCATAGATAGGAACTGCGAATGCATTACCATCATCATATGTACATTGTCCCATGAATGCATCTACATAATCACTAGACTTTAAACCTAAATCCGTTAGGTTATAAACTAAGTCTTTACTATACAAGCTACGTGCTGGAGCAGGATCAAGTAATACAAGATCTGGTTGTACACCACCAGCGATTGCTGCTTGTAAATTTGTGTAGGTTTCATCATAGTTTGCTGGATGAACAACATTGAGCGTTACATTGTTTTCTTTTGCCCAATCATTCATCTTGCCAACGAGCCATTCCGTTGGTCCGCCAACATTTGCGAGCCAAATTTCAATGGTTTCGCCGCCAGCGCTTCCACCAGCATCGGTTGTTGTAGTAGTTCCACCTGATGTACTACCACCTGACGTATCACCACCAGATGCTGTACCGGAAGAACCATTTGAGCAGCCAACTAATAGCGTAAGAGCTAAAAATGTTGCAAATAATTTTTTCATTCTTTCTTCCTCCTAACTTTTTTGAATGAATTTATTTAACGTCTTTTGACGTTGGGTCCTTATGAATATCCATTTTTAATTGTTTCATTAAACTTATACAAATCATCACAATGACAATCCCTATTGGGAAGGCTGCGATAATGGATACCGATTGTAAACTATGAATCGAATTTTGCGAGAATAATAACGCAATCGGAAATAAGATAAATACAATGGACCAGAAGACACGAATCTTCTTTCCTGGTTCTTGATGAATTGGTAACTCTTTATAGGAATAATACGAGATTACCATCGCTAAAGAATCAAAGGTTGTCGCATAGAAAGCAATCATGGTTATAACTAATAAGATTAATCCAAGTGCTGGTAAAGGTAATCCATCAAATACTTTAATAATAATTTCGGAATAGAGACCACCATTAGCGATATAACCACTCACATCTAAGCCATGTTTCATCTGTTGTGCAAGCCCATAATTTCCTAAGATAATAAAGGATAAAAAGGTTCCCGCAAGTCCCCAAAAGTATCCCCCAAATACCATATTCCGAATGGTTCTACCTTTGGATATTGTTCCGATGAAGAATGGCGTTGCGACACACCATACCATCCAATAAGCCCAATAGTAGATGGTCCAATTCTGTGGGAAACTTGTTTCCCTTAAAGGATCCATCCACGTAGCCATACCCACAAAGTTTTGTACTAAGTTTCCTAATGCACTAAAACCTGTTTCTAAGATATATCTTGTTTCTCCTCCAAAGAAGAGCACATAACCTAATAATCCAAAAAATAAATATGTACAAATTAAAGCCAATTTAGAAATAGCTTTCATTCCAAAATAAAGTACTAAGGTATATAACACCGCTATCACTATTAATATCGCTATCGCAAGTGCTGTAGAATCTGGCACATGGAAGACGGTACTGAATGCGGAAGATAATAATGGCGTTGTGACAGAGAATGTTGTCGCAGTACCTGCGATTAACGCAAAGATAGCGATTAAATCAATTACCTTTCCTGCTAATCCATCTACTTTATCTCCTAAGAGTGGTCGACAAGCTTCGGAATACTTTTGTTTATGAGACCCTCTTGTATGAAACATATAACCAAATGCGACTGCTAAAGCGATATAGAAACTCCATGCAATTGGTCCCCAGTGAAATAACGGATACGTTGAAGCCCATTTTTGTATACCACCTAGTTGTTCAATATATGGCTCATTTGCGTATAATGCCCATTCTGTTAAAGAATAAAATAAAATATCCGCTGCCATCGTTGAAGTAAAGATTAAGGAGCCCCATGTGAAGTTTGAGTATTGTGGTTTATCTGTGTTCCCAAACCTTAAATTTCCATACTTAGAGAATCCTAGAAAGAGTGTAAAACATAACATCCCTACCCCAAGGACTGCATAATAAATACTAAACTGATCTCCCACGATAAAACGAATCCCTTGCAATGTCGCTTGTGATTGTTGAGGGTAAAGTGCGAAAAAGATACATAAGATGATAACGGCACTCAAAGGAATTATAATTGAGGACCAATCCATCTTTACCGTTTGATTATCCTTGTTGGACATTTAGGCTCCTTTAATCGTAGTAGTTTTCGTGCTTTTACGTTAAAGTGTCCTTATGATTAACTAAAAATAGTCATAAAAACTTTCCCACCTATCAGAACATCATTATCGTAAAAGTAACCTTACTTATAGTTTAATTGAAAAATGTAAGCGCTTCAATAGTTTTGACCAAGAGTTTGTGTAAAATGAAACGGGAATAATAAAAGCGATAATCCCTTATAATAGTTTTTGACCAAAAAGAAAGGAGATTATCGCAGTCA
>CADBUH010000217.1 GCA_902797775.1 uncultured Erysipelotrichaceae bacterium
CAACAATATCCACTTCCAATGTTGCTACAGATTAACGCAATCAAGAAACAACTCGGAGATGACTTCTTATTAGAAGTTGTCGGTTTATAAGAAAAAGACTTTGAGGAGGGGAACCTCAAAGTCTTTTTTTGTGGGATACAATCCCTATATAAATGATTTATTGCTAGTGTTGTTTAAAGCGATTTGATAATTCAATTACATAAAGTATGATTAGTAGAACAACTGCTCCACCACCTAAGGCAACTAATACCCCTACTTTTCCCATAGAAGCATTAAAATAACGAATCGCAGCAAGTAGAAATAACCCTACAATAATCGCAATGATTAATGTTAATATCATTACTATTCCAATTCCTAATCCTTTTTTCATACGTTTACTTCCTTGCCTCCCTAATAATTTGAATTACTTCTTCACTCGTTTTCGCTTCATTTAATCTCTTTTTATTATCTTTGTTTGTTAATAAATCAATAATGTCTTCAATAACTGCAATATGTGATGTCCCATCATTTGATAGCAACATAATCAATATCGAAACTTCGCGGCCCCCTTTCGTAATTGGTACAGGTTTCTTTAGTGTCACAATTGAAGCACAAGGTGCATTTACAGCACTTGTTAATAAGTGAGGAAATGCAACACTATCATCAATAACAGAATAGCCATGCAATTTATTATTTAAGTCAATCATGCTATCGATTTCTGTTTGTGTAATGAATCCTTGATTCATTAATAAGTTTCCTGCCTTTTGTATAGCTTCACTACCTGTCGTTGCTTCTACATTCACTTCTACTAAACTTGGATTTAATAACTCTTCTAAATGCACCATTATATTATTAAGGGTGCTGTAATTTTTATTATGTAAATATTTTGCAACTTCCATCGATAGCATCAATTTCTGCTCATTTTGTAGCTTAGGTATTCCCATTAATACATCTACCATTTCAGACACAATTCTCCTTTGATCCGCAATCAATAAGCGAGAACGTAATAAGATTACTAAATCTACGATTTCTTCCTTTGTTGCAATCGAAGAAACTTTATAATAATCTTTCACATCTTCTGGTAGTTCGAGTGTGCTTAATAAGATGTCATAATCAAGGGTATCTTTATTCTGTATAAATTCATGATAAGAAAGACAACGAATTGTGCCAATATTACTAAAGAGTTGATTTAGACGATATTTAATTAATCTTGATTCATTCATCACACCGCTACATACAACATATACGGTATATGCTTTAGGCGCAGATTCTTGTTCTGTAGCACTAATACAAGATACTAATTCTAAGAGAATTTGAATCACTTCAAATCGACTTGGTTCATAATCATCATTACATTTTTTACTTATAAATTCTTTTAAATATTGGCGACATACTTCATATTCATCCAACCAGTCTGAAATATCATTTTCGACATTATCTTCAAATGCCATCTTGATACCAAGTAAATGTTTATTCAGAAATACATCTAAGTCTTTTGAAACATTGGAAACTTCTTCTTTCCTCCATATAACACGATTTCCAATTCCTTTTTCTAATTGGTAGAGGAAATCTTGAACTTCTTCTTTTTTAATAATTGATTTACTACAATCATATACAAATCGATTTCCTACATGCCAAACCATATTTAAATATTTATTCTCTACCTCAGGAGGAGAATCGATATTTAAAAGATTAAAGAAACGTTCAAAGGAAATCTGTTCTATGCCTTCATATAATTTATTGTATTGTTCATTGATAATAGTAGAAAACTCAATGAAACAGCCATTCTTCATACGGATTAAACATATCAGCATCATTAAGAATGTATTAATGAAGCCATCATCCGTTAATTTCCAATTTAAGTCATGTTGATATTGATTAATAATTTCCACAATTGAGAGTCTATGTGTTTTTAAAACTTCTGTTAATTCTTTTAAATTATGATTATTAAAGATTCTTTCTAGATAAGAGAACTCACTTTGTAGAACATCTGTAAAGGATGGATAGGTCATTTCTACTAATAGTAAGAAACATCCTCTACGAATATTGATTTCATCATCTTTTAAACGTATTCCAGTATGTGTTCTTGATTCAAACCCTATTCCATTTTCATCAAGCCATTGATAAACTCGACGCATATCATTCACAATCGTCGATTGGCTTACATCATACTTTTCTGGTAGTTTTGTACTATTTATGACACCACTTTCAAAAAATAGTTCCGCTAATATCATGCGCTTACGTTCCTCAACCTCAAAATGAATACCTTCTTCCCATTGTTCTTCTTCAAAATCAGGAAGTCTATCTATTAAACTTGGATTAAGGTAAACACCTTTTCGATTGATTACTATTAATGGAGGTAAGTCTTTTGAAAGTAACCATTCATCGATTGCTTTTAAATCATTTCGTATGCTTCTCTCTGAAACACCACAAAATGTAGCAAGTTCTTTTGTGGAAACTGCACCATCCTGCTTCGATAAATAATCTAGTATTTTTCTTATTCTTACATTTGCCATAAATTTTATCCCAACATTATTTGTGCTAATTCATGGTAGTCTTTGATTTTATATGTAGGTTTCGAATTTGGATTTGTGATTTCACCAATACCAGGTAAATAGAAACAAGAATCCATGCCCGCATTCTTTGCAGCATCAATATCATTTTGCGCATCTCCAAGCATCAACATTTCTTTTACTGCAACGCCAAATCTATCCGCAATCATATACAATCCTTTCGGGTTTGGTTTTAATGGAATGGTTCCATCTTCACCAATGATGAAGTCAAAGTAACGATTTAAACCATCTGCTTCAACTTGTTTTCGAACGATTTCAATAACTTTGTTTGATAATACCGCTAACTTAATTCCGTTCTTTTTCAACTCCATTAATACTTCTTTTACATGTGGATATGGAGGTGCATAAAACTTTTCA
>CADBUH010000218.1 GCA_902797775.1 uncultured Erysipelotrichaceae bacterium
AATACTTTGCTGTTTAGCTTGGTATTGATCCACAATCTTTGTACAAGATTCTTCTACTTCTTTCTCTAAGAATTCTAATCGCATTAACTTATATAAATGTTCATAAAAGTTTTGATAGTTATTATGTTCAGAAATCGTATTGTAAGAGAATTGCACATCAAATTTAATAAGATCATCTTGAATCTTAGAAATCGATTTATAATCTTTCCAGTTATCAACGACCTTCGCGTTATAGTTTAATAATGTTACACGTTCATGAAGTGCTAATAGATAAACCGCAAAATAATACGTTAGGATGTTTTGCTGGAAACGATCTTCATAAAATTTCTTTTGTGATTTCATCGCATAATTAACAACACCATATGCACTACATATCCAATGAATATAGTAAGAATGCGGGAATGCTTCACATTGCATTAAACTTAGTTCATCCCCTCTTTGTACATCATCATTTACGTAGTCATATCCATTACTTAACGCTTCTAATTGATATAAAACTTCATGTGATAACCAATTTTCTTCTGTTTTTGTATTATAGATTTTATGCATCGCATATAATCTTGCATCGTTTGGAAACTGTTCCATATTATCGAACATATAATCCAATACTTCAGAAAGTTTTATTTTCACATCTTTTTGATTCTTCTTATAGATATAATAATAGTCACGTGTTAACGCATGTACATTTCCATAATTAAATTTAATTATCTCATCTAATGTTTCATAATCATGTTCTACTTCAAATACCACAAAAGATGTCTTTGTAGGAAAGGTAAACACTTGAATATTTTTTAAACGAAATGTACTTTCTTCATGTTCATGACTTTCACTGCAACATCTTACTGTTTCTTCATCCATTAAATCATCAAGAAGAATATTATAAACTTCTGTCTTTGTGACAGGATCATTTAATACTCTTTTTACATAACGAGCTAAATACTTAACATCAAATTCACTCGCTACCTTTTTACACTTTGGGTTAAATACTACATCTGTACAAGGTACGATATATTTCACACCATTCATGACGGTTTTATTTTCACTCACTATTGCGCACCTTCTTTCTGTAGTATTTTAAAATCTTTGTTGGGATTGTTTTTTCTGCAATAGTATTTTGTTGGATTAATAAGATTCCTAATTCTTGTGCTTTATTCTCTAATTCTTTGACATCTTTTTGTGCATCATGCACAAGGACTGGGATTGCGAAATCTCCACCAAAACGCATCGCATTGGAATAAACATCATAAAGATCATACTCACGAATCTTACCTATCTTACATGAGATAAAGATTATATGTGCATTCTTAATCGCAATAATATCAATCTCACTTGTCGCATCTCCCCACTCAAGATCTCCACCATTCCAATCAATATTGACTCTTAAATCTACATCATCAAATAGTTCTGATGAAGCTAATTGGTGATAGGTTTCATATTCTAACGCTAGTCCTGTATCCACAACTAAATTACGAAAGTATGGTTTCGCAAACTTAATACGTAAGCTTTTATCCACATGTCCATAATCTGAAAACATTCCTGCATTATAGAGTAAGGTAATAACACTTTGGTATTGTTTATATTTACTTTGAGAGATGTAATAGTATCCACCTTTCTCTCGATTAGTCTGCATATATTTACAGAAAGATGCCCATACACTTTGGTTTGTTCTACGTTTCGCAGTAATACACGCCGTAACAATTTTCTTATCTTCTTCTAAGAATTCATATTCGACAGGTCCTGTAATACTAGCACCCATTAAATCCACATATTGTTTTACATTTAATAATGGATAAAGTAATTCACTTGTATACGTAACATCATCTTTTGTAATTCGTAATGTACTATTCTTTATATCTGGATGAATTAAACGTAAGTGGTATTCATTCGCAAATCCCGAACAAACACTTAATGCATAATCATCTCCACCAAAGGTATCAATCGATAGATTAGGAAACTTATGATAGATATCAATTAATACATTCTCCAAATCACCTACATCATATTTTTGATAGAATACTTGTCCTTTTAAATAGTTTTCAATAAAAGGGTTCTTTAATAATTCTTCTTGTTCTTCCTGGTATAAAAAAACAACGTTATCGTACGCTTCTTGATACGCAGAAATAAGGTTTTTAATTGGATCGTTATCATAGATTACTAGTAAACAATTCATCGAATTCATTATACAACAAAAAAA
>CADBUH010000219.1 GCA_902797775.1 uncultured Erysipelotrichaceae bacterium
TAGTTCATAACTAAATGGTTCATTACTATCTTTTAATAATTTTCCATTTTCTACAATCGCATAATAATCTTGGGTTTTATCTTCAATAAAATCATGTCTTAAACCAATTTGATTAAATAGTTTTTGTTCCTCTTCTCCAATTGAACTAGCCCATGATCCACTATATTTCACTAAAACATAGGAAGGATATTTCGAAGCTTCATCTAATAAGCGATAAACATCTACATTGGTCGCATTCATTAAAGAATAGGCACTAATATGTAAGGCATCCTTTAATAAAGATTGAATCACCTCATTATCCTTATGGTTTTTTACTAAGTGTTCTTGTTTGGTAATACGAGCGAGTTCTTTCGTAATGATTTCAGCACCCCAACTATTGTTATGCCAAGTATCCCCATCCATATTGATATACCACTTCAATTCTTCTGCACGTTCTATAAAATCCACATATTTAATATGTTTCGAATCAAGATATTTCCATATCGCATCTAACTTATTTGTATTATCTTGATCAATGATGAATGGCGTCTTAATGAAATATAAAGTAATATTGTTTTCTTTACATAAGTTAATAATATTATCGAGTTGTAGTTTTTCTTTATCCGTTAATTGAACTTTCTCTGTTACTTCATAGGTATAAAGTGGTAAATACGTAAATTCTTTTGGTTCTTGTCTTACATAACCTAAATCATAGTTATAACCTTCTGCAGGTTGTGCATTCTTGATGATTTCATCCATGTTTTCTAATTTCATATATTTCCAATTATCATGGTTCATCAATAAATCAAACATATAGTTATAACGCACTTTCTTAGGTGCTTCATTTGCAGCACAAAGACGATTTTCTCCAGTCATTTCATCAATCGCTTTATAGTACATTCCATCTGCATAACATACTTCACTTTGTGGTAATAAAGTAAAGACATCCACAAAGACAACTTCTGGACTTTGTGTTTTTAATACTTCTACAAGCATATTGTAGCTCATTGCCATAGGTTGACATGGAGAACCCATAACATAGGAATAATACCCTGTTTCTGCATAGAATCCAGCTGGATTAAATGCATATTGCATATGACTAGAACCTAGGCAAATTACATCAATGGAATTTGGAGGTAAATTACGATATAAATCCCCTTCTTTATTACGATCCGTTCTAAAATAAGGCGATAAGAAATACCAACTATAACCAAAAATCGCTATGACCAAAGCCACCTTTATTACAAGCATTAAGATTAAACCAATTACTTTTAAAATCTTCTTAAACATATTTCTCCTAGAACGTCACATAAATAAAGTCAGATGGATGATACCCTGGTCCATACATCCCAAATATAATCGCTAAGATGATTAATGCAGCGTAGAATATCCAACGGAATACGATAAACTGTTTCGCTAATACATCAATCATATTAAAGAAATAACGTAATATATCAAACACAATGGTAATCCCAATAATAATCCACATCCAATACCATTCATTTAAGGACATTCCTATTAAATTATAATCAATGGAACCTATTTCACTTATTTTCAATGTAGGAATAACACGTAAGATTGTGAGGGCTTCTTCCATTGAAGAAGAACGAAAGAACACCCATAAAATAGAAACAATAATAAAATTAATGATTATCCCAATTGGAGAGAACCATTTCATCCAACTTCTTACTCCACCAGTAATCGAACGAAGAATATCTTCAAGTACCATAACGATTCCGTGTCCAAGTCCCCATATCACAAACATAAGTGTTGAACCATGCCAAATACCAGAGACTAAGAAGATGATAAGGGTATTGATATATTTCAGAATTCTCCCCTTTTTACTTCCTCCTAAAGGAATATAAATATAATCTCTTAGCCAACTACTAAGCGAGATATGCCACCTACGCCAGAAGTCTCTAAGTGAAACACCTAAATAAGGAGAATGGAAATTTCTTTCTAGATGAAAACCCATCATCCTTGCGATACCAATTGCGACATTACTATAACTATCAAAATCGACATAGATTTGGAAAGAATAGAGAAGAATTCCAAGTACGATATACCAACCTGATAATTCAGGATTATTGAATATTAAACCAACATAATAATTTAATTGATCTGCAAAGACAAACTTTTGAAATAATCCTAGACAAGCTTGAATAAAGCCATTCTTTTGATCTTTATATTGGAATGTAAACTTCGCTTCTAATTCCTCAAAGAATGGTTTACTACGATGGATTGGTCCAGCCATAAAACTAGGGAAAAATACAATATAATCAAATACCGATACAATTCCCTTTGAATCAATTGTATTCTTTGAAATATCTGCTAGATAACTTATCGCTTTAAAGGTATAGAAGGATAAACCTAGTGGCATTAAGATACGCTGATTTGGGAATAAATAACCTGCATACTTAAAATAGCAAAGCCCCACGACCGGAATTAAGACAAAGAGTAAAACAAACTTCTTTTGTTTAATTCGATATAATACTTTCCCACTAATCCATGTATATAGAGCGAGAATACATACATATAGAATATCCATTAAATTCGCTCTTAATAAATATAAGAAGGCAATATTGCATATTAAAACGGTATATCTTCGTGTATGGTTTGGAAATAACCATATAAAGATACTAGAAATTGCGGATAAGCTTAGAAATGTTAAAGACAAGATACTCATTTCCACAATATCCTTTCATTTCCTTTAACGAGATATGCCTTTTTAGATATCTTCGCTAAAGGTGTATCACTTTTCGAATCCGAATAAAATTCATCAATCACTCCATCCGGATATACTTCATAAAACCGTCTTACTTTTTCTTCCCCATGACAATTTAAACCATCATAATGCCCTGTATGAGGATCCACTTTACTCGCCATTACATTTTCAATCCCTATTCTCTTACAGAATTTTTGAATCAGAAATTCAGGAGAAGCAGAGATTACTACATCTGTAGGGGATTGTTGTTGAAGATACCACCCTTTTATATGATCGAGATGCGAGTATGTAAATTCATCAACGAGATCTTCGATATGATCGATATAGCGAAACATCTGATATAGATTCTCTTTGAAAACAAGCTTTGGTTTAAGATGCAAAGCATATAAGAGTCCAAACCATAATGTACGAGGAACATTCAACATACTTTTTGGATAATGCCTATAACAATACAACACAAAATCAAAGGTTGAATCTCCACGATAAATTGTATTATCAAAATCATATACATTCATACTTGTTTCCTCATCCCTATTTTATCCATTATAAAATACATAATGGTTTGTAAGAGATACGCCAAAATATAAGTAAATAGAATAATCATACAATTCAGAAGAATCCCATTGTAGTTATAAGGTGGAATTATATTCATAATCGCACTAAAGTAACGGATACAGATTTCATGGAGAAGATAGAATGGAAAAGAGATTTTCCCAAAAGCCTCTAAGAAATGGTTTATAAACAGAATATTTTTAGAACGCATCCATTCCGCAATCTTCGCAATTCCATAACATAATCCTGGTATCACAAAGAATCCACAATAGAAGAAGCCACCCTTCCCAAACATGAGTGCATCTTCTATATCCATTGAATGAAGATAAACTTCTACAATAAACCCTATAATCATACTTCCAAATAAAACTATTTGGGTTTGTTTATGCATGGTTTCCTCTTGATGGGATAAATATCCAAAATAGATTCCTAATAAGAAGATTGGAACTCTTGCGAAGAATAGAAGTTGTTGTTTATTTAAGAATAAGAAAGAGATTAAAAACAGAATCACAATAGAAAAGATTGTACATTTCTTTTCTTTCCCAATAAAACAATATTTCATATATAAAGGTGTAAGGAAATACAATACCACAATCATCGATACATACCACATCGAGCGATCATAGGTAAACCAAAAAGATAAAGTAGTTAATAAATAGAATGCATCTTTAGCACTATAGTGATAATAAATAATACGTGCAATCGCAACTGGAATAAAGATTGGAAGAATTCGTAATAAACGTCTTGAAATAAACTTCCACCCTTGTGTCTTTTGATACGCATAATAGAGTCCTAGTCCAGATAAGAATAAGAATACATCAACCCCATTATGTCCTGACCACTTAAAGGTCGCTAAGATTGGATTACGAAACCACATTTGCGCATGGAGGAAAGCCACCCATATAGTCGCAAATCCCATCAGTACAGAACGATATTTACTAATTAAACTGTACTTCATGATTTCTCAATCTCCTCTTTTGTATAAGTATCTAAATAATAGAAATGAACTTGATTGTCTTGGTTTAAACCATAATATTCTTTGAAATAATAGAAATGGGTTTCATCCCCTTCTTCTATATTACCAGAATGAACTCTTTCTCTAGGGAATGCGATAAACCACATATCCTTTTCTTCTGGATGATTAATATAATA
>CADBUH010000220.1 GCA_902797775.1 uncultured Erysipelotrichaceae bacterium
GATGAATTAAGACATGCGGGTGTTGATTTAAATACACCAGAACCAATTGATATCGCACTTAATAAGTTTGAAAAAGCATTAGAAGAAGCAGAAAAGATTGCGGATGAATTAGGATATTAAAAAAAGGAAGATTCAATTCAATCTTCCTTTTCTTCTTAATAATAGGAGAATCCTTCCGCACTTGGAAACATTGGGGTGTCATCTAATTTGACACCTTTTACTTCTGGAACTTCATCCATGAGGATTGCCTGAATTCCATCGGTAAGGGTCGCATCGATTGCCATACATCCAGCACACGCTCCCATCATGCGTACTGTCACAATCCCATCTTGGAAATCTACGAGTTGTACATCTCCTCCATCTGCTTGGATATAGGGACGAATCTTATTGATTGTGAATTCAATTCTTTCTAATACATCAGATGAAACTGTATTTTCTTGTTTTACTTCTTCCACCTTCATACCTTCTTTCTATTAACCAATATAGTGGAATATAAGGGCAATCACACAACCTAAGACAATTCCACCAATTACTTCAAACCATCGATGTCCTAAGACTTCCTTAATCTTAGCATCATATATAGGATCTTCAAAGTCTACATTGAGTTGCTCTTGTACATCTTGGGCAAGTTGCTTTGTCATACGGATATTTTGACCTGTATAATAACGCACATTCGCTGCATCATAGACAACAATAACCGCAAGTGATAAAGCGACCGCAAAGATCGTCGATTTAAAAGCTTCTTGTAGACCTACCGATAATGCTAAAGCAGATACTAAAGCACTATGGGAACTTGGGAAACCTCCACTATCTTTTAACAGTTTCCATTTCCACTGTCTTTTTACTACATAATATAGAATCGGCTTCAATATTTGTGCTAATATCGCACTGATAAGTGCCGACCAGAATGGATACATCGATCGAATCATTTTTTTACCTCGCTAACAAGTATAGCATATCATTTCACCAATGTGATATACTTGTCAAAGGGAAATTATATATGTTTCATATTGGAGATATTGTAGAAGGAAAGATAACAGGGATTCAACCTTATGGAGCCTTTGTCTTATTAGATAATAATACAAGTGGTCTAATTCATATATCGGAAATAAGTGATGGATATGTAAAAGATATTAGCCATTTTGTGCATGTAGGTGATATTGTAAAGGTGAAGGTTATCGATTTTGATCAAAATAGTAACCAAGCACGCTTATCTTTAAAAGCACTTCATAAAAAGAGGGCAAAATCTTCACGTCAATTTATGCAAAGGAAGGCATCTTTACCAGAGATGAAATTAGGTTTTTCTTCCATTGCGAATAAATTGAATGAATGGATAGAAAACGCTGAAAAGGAGAAGAAAGAATCATGATGAAATTTGACAGCACACACGGTTTATTAAAAGAAAACATTAATGACTATCAAGAGGTGGTAACGAAATTACACCAAGTTATTCATGAAAAGACAGGGGCAGGGAATGACTACCTTGGATGGGTAGATTGGCCTTTAACCTATGATAAAGAAGAATTTGATCGTATTGTAAAACTTGCGAAGAAATTAGAATCTAAAGCAAAAGTAATTCTTGTATGTGGTATTGGTGGAAGTTATCTAGGTGCACGTGCAGCTGCAGAAATGATTCAAGGTTTATATCCAGATAATGGACATGAACTTGTATATGTAGGAAATACATTCTCAAGTACATACCTCCAACAAGTTTTAAACCATATTAAAGGTAAGAGTGTAATCTTAAACGTTATCTCTAAATCGGGTACTACGACCGAAACCGCTTTAGCCTTCCGTATCTTAAAACAATATATGGAAGAAACTTATGGAAAAGAAGAATGTAAGGAACGTATTATTGCGACTACTGATAAAGCAAGAGGAACCCTTAAAGCATTAGCGGATAAAGAAGGATATGAAACCTTTGTGATTCCTGATGATATTGGAGGAAGATATTCGGTAGTAACTCCAGTTGGACTTGTGCCATTAGCCTTAGCTGGTATTGATATTCAAGCTATCATGGATGGTTTCCTACAAGCTTATAATGATTTAAATACAGCAGATTTAAATGAAAACCCTGCGTATCGTTATGCGGTAAGTAGAAGAATCCTTCAAAACCAAGGATATGATGTAGAAATGTTTGTGGCTTATGAACCACAATTAAGAATGTTAAGTGAATGGTGGAAACAACTTCTTGGGGAAAGTGAAGGAAAAGAAGGAAAGGGTATTTTACCGGATTCTGCAATCTTCTCTACCGATCTACATAGTCTAGGACAATTTGTACAAGAAGGTAAGAAAGTATTATTTGAAACGGTATTAACTGTTGAAAAACCTACCTATGATGGAGTTGTACCAAGTGATGAAGAAAATCTTGATAAGATGAATTATCTTGCGGGTAAATCCTTAGATTGGGTTAATAAGATGGCTTTTGAAGGAACTCTTGAAGCGCATGTTGAAACAGGAAAGGTACCAAATCTAATTATTAACTTAGAAGATATGAAAGAATATTCCTTTGGATATCTATGTTACTTCTTCTTTATTGCGACAGCGATGACTTGTTATATGTTGGATATTAATCCATTTAATCAACCAGGTGTAGAAGTCTATAAGAAGAATATGTTCCGTTTACTTGGTAAACCTGAATAAGAAGTAAGCTCTTAGAA
>CADBUH010000221.1 GCA_902797775.1 uncultured Erysipelotrichaceae bacterium
CCAGATGCAGATCGCTGTGGTGTTGCGGTAAAAGATAAGGAAGACTATCGCATCCTAACTGGAAATGAAGTTGGATTATTATTGTTAGACTATATCTTAAAAGGAAAAACGATTCCAAATGATGCATGTATCATTAAAACAATTGTTACATCGAATCTAGCTGAAATTATGGCTTCGAAACATAACGTTAAAACAATTAATGTTTTAACTGGATTTAAATATATTGGAGAACAAATCGGATTCTTAGAACAAGAAGGGAAGGAAGATACCTATCTATTTGGTTTTGAAGAATCCGATGGGTATTTAAGTGGAACTTATGTAAGAGATAAGGATGCACCAAATGCTTGCTTATTAATTGCAGAAATGTGTGCTTACTACCAGAAACATAATTCCACCTTATTAAAACAATTGGATTTAATATATCAAACCTATGGATATAACCATAACGCATTATATTCCTTTCCTTTTGAAGGCCAACAAGGTTTCCAAAAGATGAATGAAATTATGCATACAATTAAAGAGATAAATTATATTGGAGAATATAATATCTTAAATAAATTGGATTATAGTCAAGGAATTGATGGGTTACCAAAAAGTAATGTAGTAAAATTGGTAATGGATGGGGGTACGAGTGTAATTATTCGTCCAAGTGGAACAGAACCTAAGATTAAAATCTATTTATCAATCCAAGCAAAAGATAAAGAGAATGCACTTCTTATTGAAGAAGAACTTATGGGATACCTCAAAGAATTAATGAAGGGATAGAAATGAAAATATTATTTGTTGCGACCGTTGATATTCATATCATCAATCACCATTTAAGAATGATTCATAAACTTCATGCGTTAGGACATCAAGTTGATGTCGCATCCCATGGATCTTTTAAGAATGAGGATATCACCAATAAATATGATGTTCCTTTCTCAAAGAATCCCTTTAGTTTAAATAATCTAAAAGCTGGTAAACAGGTCGCTAAACTGATTGAACAGGGTGGCTATGATATTGTTTCTTGTCATACACCATTATCTAGTTTCTTTACACGATATTGCGCTAGACATTGTGATACAAAGATGATTTATACAGCCCATGGTTTCCACTTCTATGAAGGAGCACCTTTTATTAATCGCACTTTATATAAGACAATGGAAAAGATTGCGGCGAAATATACCGATGTTTTAGTAACGATTAATGAAGAAGATTATCGTGCTGCCCGAAGTTTTAAACTAAGAAAGAATGGAGAAGTAAAACTCATTCATGGTGTAGGAATTGATTTAGAAGAAATAGAAAAAGCAAGAAAAGATAAAACCTTTATTCGTGAAGCTTTAGGTATTCCAATGGATAGTTATATCTGTATGTCGATTGGAGAACTAAATAAGAATAAGAATCAATTATTTGTGTTAAAGGCTTTATTGAAATATTTTAAAGAGAATCCAAATCTTCATTATTTAATTTGTGGAGTAGGACCACTGAAAGATGAAATCGAAAAATGGATTCAAAGAAATCAATTAGAGAAACAAATCCATCTATTAGGATATCGAACCGATGTTCGTACACTCCTATATGGTGTTGATACCTTCTTTTCGCCATCCTTTCGTGAAGGTTTACCTGTATCGGTTATGGAAGCGATGGCCGTTGGAATACCTGTTATTGCCTCAAATGTAAGAGGAAATCGGGATTTAATTCAGGATCGTCAAAATGGTTTACTTTATGAAGTGCAAGATGAAAATGAACTCCAACAAGAATTTGAATGCCTTTACTATAATCCGGGTATGCGTACAACCTTAAGTGCAGAAGCCAAGGAAGATGTAAAACAATATGGGAAAGATATTATTGACCAAAAGATATTAGAACTCTATAAGGTGGGAAAACATGAATAAGTTAGTGGAATATTTATTTTATGATGATGTATATGGGGTTGCGATTCGAAAACTCGATTCAAATAATACGACCTATTATACAAAAAAGCCAACCTTTAAATATTGGTACGCAGATCCTTTTGTGTGCAATCATGAAGGGAAAGAATATTTATTTGTTGAAGTAATGGAATATATAAATGGTTTAGGAAGAATTGGAGTAGCCCCAATTAATGGAAATGAAATAGGGGAATTCAAAATTATTCTTAAAGAACCATTTCATTTATCCTTCCCTCATATTTTCCAATATAAAGGGGAATGGTATATGATTCCGGAAACGGGCTCGAAGCGTCAAATGCGCCTCTATAAAGCGACTGCTTTTCCTTATGAATGGAAAATGGATTCCATTCTCAATGAAAATGTGAATTGGGTAGATACTGTCTTTACGTTTGTGAATGAAAATGAGGCAGTTGGTGTAACCTATGATTATGATGAAAAGAAGGCGAAACCAATTCTATTAGATATGTCTTTGAAAACAATGCGTGAAACAAAAGTAGAAGGATCCTATTCCTTAGAAAGACCTGGAGGTACATTCTATCAAAAAGATGGAAAGATGTATCGTGTTGTACAAAATTGTGTAAGGGTTTATGGAGACTTTATGCATGTTTTTGAAGTAGATGAAGTAAATAAAACAAAACTATCTGAAAAAGAGATTTATGAAATCCATCCAAAGGATATTAATTTTGATGATGGAAAGAAGAAAGAGTCTGTACATACCTACAATAAAGATGAATACTATGAAACCGTAGATTATCGAATTCAAAGATTTAATTTGATTAAAATGTTTATTTGGGCATTATGGAAATTCAATCGTAAATTGGGGAAGTAGTCGTATTTCCCTTATTATTTATTATTATTTATAGTAAAATACTATAGTATGAATAAAAAAGAGAGAACGAAAGAAACGATTAATATAGTAATCAATTTATTAGTGATTCTTAGTCTTTCACTCTTTTTCTATTACATTTGGCAAAAATACTACCATGATCGTGTCTATTTCTATCGTCGTGGTAATTGGTTCTTATTAGCGATTTATATGACGGTATTAACCGCATTGAATTTTGTGTTTGGTGGTTTTCGCCTTGGACACGCTAAAACAACCGACTTAATCTTTTCACAATCCTTAGCTTTATTTTTTACGAATTTGGTAGTCTATGGAATTACAGCTTTAATCTTATTAGGCTTTTTACC
>CADBUH010000222.1 GCA_902797775.1 uncultured Erysipelotrichaceae bacterium
CCCAGTGGTCGTATTATCTCCTTCATCTAATACTTGACCACCTTCATTATTTTCAATAGTCTCTTCTTTCTTCTCTTCACTTGTTTCTGTAATTGGTGTTTCTTCTGGAGGTACTTCTTCTGCATAAGAAAAAGATGTCGCATTTGTAAGGACATTAAAGGTTAATACAAATGCCAACATCCATTTAAAAACTAATTTAAAACTCATTCTTTCTATCCTATAACAAATAAAAGGCTTATCGTAACCACATCATGATTACCAAGAAGGTTATACTCCTTCCTGAGCCATTTTGCATTATAGCATATATCTTAAATATTTAAATATGTAGAGTACATTTTTTTATATTTCGTATCCAAAAGTATACCTTTTTGCGAATTTTTACTTTTTTCCTCTTCATAACGCTTCATTTTATAGCGAAATGTAGACTCTGGCATCTTTAATAATTGGGCTGCTTGTAGGCCATTTACTTCCTTCTTTTTAAATTGAATATATATTTCTTCAAAGTTCTCTGGTAAGGGAGTTGTAGGTCTACCAAAGATGACACCTTTCTCTTTAGCTGCCTTTATCCCTTCCCTATCCTTCGATCACTTCTGTATCTTTTTTCAAAAGTGTATCCATTTTCTTAGACCATATTAAGATAACGATTATAAAGAGGAAGATGGCACCTTGTACAAGTAATGTTCTTATATCAATGGATTGTGCTAAAGCTAATACATCTTCCATATTAGAACCACTTAAACGACCACTCATAACAGATACAACCAAATCATATACGCCATGTAGAATCATTAAGAACCATAAATTCTTTCCAGTACGATAATAGATGGTTGAAAAATACATACCCATAAAGATGGTTCCAAAACCTTGTTTTAAGGAAGCACCAAAACCAACTTTAGGATCTAATCCATTAAAGATATGTGCAAATCCAAACACTAATCCTGTACATAAGATCGCTAAGAATACATGTAATCTTGTATCTTCTTTAAAGAAGGAATGGAATGCATTCTGTATAAGACCTCTAAATAATACTTCTTCACTAAAACCAATTAAAAACATCTGTAATAAGAAACATAACACTTCCCATGGTTTTACTACGATTGGTGTTTTCGCAAAAATCGTAAAACCCGCAATAACACCTAAATAGATGATTAAGAATAATGCAGATGTCCACCCTTGTTTTAGAAGACTCCAATCCACATCAAAGATCTTCATCTTCTTTAAAACAATCGTCGCTATTAACGCAAATAAAGAAAAAGCGATTTGATTTACTAATAATCTTACGAAATCATTCGTAAATAGATTCGTGGTCATTTTACCAACGAATTTATACGCAAATAAAGAAATAAATGCCGCAAGAATTGCAGGTATTACTTCTTTTTTTAATATTTCTACTTTCATATCCTTATTCCCCTATACTATTAATTTAATCCATCGATGATTCCATTATCAACCTTAAAAATAGTTATAATAGTAATAGAGACCTATCTGTTAGGAGGAATAATCATATGAAAAAATCATTAAAATGTGGCATTAGTTTAGTGCTTATTATGCAACTGATTGGTTGTGCAAATACTAGTACTGCAGTAGAAACTGCTACACCGGAGCCTACTGCTTCCCCTACGGAAGTAGCAGAAGTAGAAAGCACTCCAGAAACAGATTATAAAACAGGTACACCTTGGCTCAATATTGATTTAGATGGTGTTGTAACCGAAGATATGCCTACGGATGTTAAAGACAATTTTGCACTATTTGTTAATAAAGATAAGATTTTAAACACAAATATTCCGGAAGGTTACTCCTATGGAGGAACCATTATGGATGCGATGTATAACAATAATGTAGATCTTAAGAATATGTTTGTGAATGGGAAGGCTGAATCCCATGATGCAAAACTAGCACTTGATTTCTATAACTTATTAATGGATTGGGATACACGTAATAAGATTGGTGTTGAACCTTTAAAACAAGCAATTGATACCGTGGAAGCAATCTCTTCTTTAGATGAATTATCTACCTATTTAGGAGAAGTACCTACTGCCGATCAACTTTATTCTCCTTTACGTTATGGTGTTACAGAAGATTTAGTTGATTCAAATCGTATGATTATTGCGATTTCTACATCGAGTTTACTTCTTGAAGATTCTGCTGAATATAGTAATCTAACAGAATATGGAGCCCTTAAAAAAGATGCTTATACAACTTTAGCTAGTAAGATGCTTGTAAAACTTGGTTATTCCGAACAAGAAGCGAAACAAAAAATCGATCATTGTCTAGAATATGAAACACTACTTGCGCCTTCCATTAGTTCCAATGAAGAATCTCAAAAACCTTCTTACATTTCGACTATAAATAACCACTATACACGTGAAGAGTTTATCTCTGCGATTGGTAATCTTCCTTTATTAACTTCTTTAGAAAAAGCATTTGGTTTACCTGAAGCAGATGATTATGTAATCTATGAACCAAAACATATTGAACAATTAAATAAGTTATATACTGAAGATAATTTAACTTTAATGAAAGATTATATGATTGTGCATGGAGCAATTTCCTATGCAAACTTACTTGATCGTGAGTGCTATGAGTGGTACAACGATGCAAAAAATGCCACAACTGGTTCTACAGGTATCCTCGATGATGAAACAGCCTTCTCTTCTATGACAGCTTCTGTCTTAGGATGGCCAGTAGGTCGTCTCTATACAGAAACTTATCTTAAACAAGAAGATAAAGACCGTATCAGTGCGATTATTGATGAAGCATTAGAAACCTACCATCAAATCCTTAATGATGCAGATTTCTTATCCGAAGAGACAAAAGCACGTGCAATTGAAAAACTAGAGGCAATTGATAAACGTGTTCTATTCCCAGATAATTGGGATAAATATAGTTATGCAGATCTTAATATAAAGAGTGTTGAAGAAGGTGGAACCCTATGGGAAGCTATGCATAATATTCAATTAGATACTACTAAAAGAGAAGTTCAAAAATACTATGAACCGAATGATAAAGAGAAATGGATCCTTCCACCACATATCGTAAATTGTTTCTATAACCCTACTTCCAACAGTATCTATATTATGGGAGCCTTTGCAAGAGATGGTATCTACAACTCCAGCATGAGTGATGAAGAAGTATACGCAAAGGCTGGAGCTGTTATTGGACATGAGATCTCTCATGCGTTTGATTCTTCCGGCTCACAATTTGATAAAGATGGAAATATGGCGAATTGGTGGGAAGAAAAAGATAAACAAGCTTTCCTAGAAAAGAACCAAAAACTGGAAGATTACTACAATGCAATGCATCCTTGGGAGGGCCAAAACTTCTATGGTAGTATCATGACTGGAGAAGCTTGTGCAGATATGGCTGGAATAAAGTGTATGTTGTTGATTGCGAAGACAAAAGAAAACTTTGATTATGATACATTCTTTAAAGCTTATGCAGATATCTGGGCAACAAAAGATACACTTCCTAGAGCTTATCAAAGAATTAATGATGTTCACCCAATGCCATACTTACGTGTTAACGCTACCCTCCAACAATACGATGACTTCTTAGAATTCTATGGTATTAAAGAAGGAGATAATATGTATCTCGCTCCAGAAGATCGAGTAAACATTTGGTAAGACAAAATAAAACGCTATTCATAGCGTTTTATTTTACTTATGTTGTTCAAATAACCAATTTCGAAATTCTTCATTCGCATACATTGCGACCCAACTAAAATGCGCATTTGGGAAGAAGACAGCACCTTCCTCATAAAAACTTTTCTTATATGGAATACCTGCTGCATCTAATGCCGCAATCGTAGGATAATAAAACTCTTCCGTTTTAACCAAAGGATCTCCTGCTGCTTGGAATAACCAAATCGGAATTCCTTTAATGGCTTCAAGCCCTTTTGGATCTGCACCAGATGCATCTGGCGCTAGAGCCGCAAAGAGATCTGGATAACGTTTTGATAGTGTAAATGTCGCAAAACCACCTGCAGATAATCCTGTCATATAAATACGATTTAGATCACAAGAATACTCTTTAAGTATCTTTTGAAGTAATTCATAGGCTGCATCTAATTGAGGCATTGCGGTATAAGGGTCAGGATATTTCTTACTATCTGACCAATATCCCATAAGCGTTGTCCAGTTTTCAACCTCTGGATCTTGAACCGTACATTGTGGCGCAAGTACGATACATTCATGATGTCCTTTTTCTGAATCTTTCGCCCAAATGGTCGCCATCTGATATCTTTTAAGAACCATATCAAGAGGTTGTGTTCTTTGACCTGAACCATGTAAGGCAAAGATAACAGGATATTTCTTATTCGGATCATAATTTGTAGGTGTATAAATTAGATATGGTACTTCAACATCATTTGAACCTACAAAACTTCCCTTCTTAAATAATGCATAGACATCGGAATCATTTTCACGTGTTATCTCAACGGTATAGGTGGAAGGTTCTTTATCCCCTTCTACTTTAATCCTTACTTTCTGTACAAATTCATAATCATAATCTTCATAGGCTTGACTTAGTTGTACAACATAACCACCTAAGGATTCCTCATAGGGAATAACTTCTCCTGCCTTATAATTTAAATCTCCTTCATAAGATTTCACATCATGATCTGCACATACGGTAATCGTTTGTCCTTCTTTTATAACTGGTGAAACTAATACACCATAGATATCACTTTGTACACGAATAGCGTAGTCCATTCTTTCTGGTTCAAACCCATTAAATATTTCTTTTAGAGAAATATCTCTTATAGTTAGTCCTTCTAGCATGACTCTAGCATTCTTATTATTTTCTTTTTCATTCATAATTAGTCTCCATTTAATATTTATAAAATTATTATGTAATAAAAAGGATTGTTTATTAGGGGTTAAAACAATCCTTTTCATTTCTATAGAAAGACAGATTGTCTTACTATACCTTTATGTGAAACTATTTTTTAAATTATCTTAATGTAGAAAAAGATTGAGGATGAGTAACATTACAAAGCCAACAGCCCAAGCAATTGTTGAGGTAATTGACCATACTTGAATTTGTTCCTTCGTTTCCGTGATTCCCATCAAGTTATTAACAACCCAGAAATAGGAGTCATTGAAGTAAGAGAAGAAACATGCACCAATACAGCAAGCGAATGCTCCAAGAAGTGGATTCGCACCAGCTGCGTGAACGATAGGAGCGCAGATACCAGCAGCAGTAACCATCGCTACTGTTCCAGAACCTTGTACGAAACGTACGAGTGTAGAGATGATGAATGGTAAGAGGATGATAGGAATAGAAGCTGCTGCTAATTGTTCCGCAATGAAAGCTCCTGTTCCAGAATCTTTTAAGATTTGTCCTAATGAACCGCCAGCACCTGTTACGAAGATAATCATTCCAGCACTAGCTAAACCTTTACTCATTTCCTTAAGAATATCTTCTCTTGGAACTGCATTAGCGAGTGTATAGATCGCAATTAATAAACCTAAACCAACAGCGATAACTGGACTACCTAAGAATTTCACAACTGTAGCAGCGCCACCTTCTAGACCTAATGCGCTTGATACCGTGTTAATGAGAATTAATATTACTGGAACTAATAATGGTAAGAAAGCAGTTAATGTAGATGGTAAATCTTTACTTGGTTCAAGATTTAATTCACTATACTCTTCA
>CADBUH010000223.1 GCA_902797775.1 uncultured Erysipelotrichaceae bacterium
CCCAGGTATTAACTGTTACGATACTACCACTAGGTGGTGCTTTTAAAATACGTGTCTTTTCTAATTTAATACGTTCTACTACTTCTTCACTAGCAACTTCTTCCTCTTCCTTATTATTAATAGAAGCTTCTTCTTCCTCTATTACTTCTGGAGTTTCTGTAGGTAGAGGTTCTTCCGTTGGTTCTATTGTTGGTTCTATTGTTGGTTCTATTGTTGGTTCTATTGTTGGTTCAACCGTTGGTACTATAGTAGGATCTGTTGTAGGTTCTTCCGTAGGTATTACTTCTTCTATATATTCTTCATTATTCGTAGGATCTGTATAAGTTTCTTCCCCTTCAATCGTCTCTTCATTATAGAAAAAGCTTTGTGCATCTACTACTGTCACATTCCCTAGTGACAATAAAACACACAATAAAGAAAGGATCATTACTTTAAATAAATTCTTTTGTGTTTTTCTACCTTTCTTCATCTATTACCTCTTCTATATCCTATTGAAACTTTCTTCTCCTTGATGTGATATATGACCATAATTTTCATAAACAATTTTGAGAAACAAAAAAGTATGAACATGCGTTTAGCATGCTTGCATACCTCATGATTTTCTCTAGTTGTTTCTCTCTTTCATATATCCCATATCCCTCTAAGTACGCATCACATCTAGCTTTAGAGACAATTAGTCCCTTAGGTAGCTTTCATTCAAGTTATCTTGTTGCTTCATAAATTTTCACTTATATACAAGTTAAGAATATGATGCATTTCTTACCCTTAATTTTTAAGGACGTGTCTAATATACTATATACATATTTATGATGCAAGAAAAATGCTCACAAGATTATTGACCAAATAACCTAATTATTAATAGGGTATATTTATACCACTATAAAAATCTCTTATGCTAACCATAATTATTATTTCTCTTCGTACTTCCTTATGCCTCGATTATACTATAATCACTTCTTAATAGTTCATAAAAAAGGATAGGTTTTTTCCTATCCTAGTTTACTTTTTTCTTTAGATTTAAGGATAAAGCTATTATTACTGCTACCATAGCCCCTAATAATGATACCCAAGTACTCATATAGAAGTTATCCCCTGTATTAGGTACCACAACCTTCTTAGGATCCACTGGTCTAGAAGTAGGTTTTGGTGTAGGTTTTGGAATATATTCATTTTCGAACCATACTCCATAGACTGGTTTCGCTAATACAATATCTTCTTCCTTTGTGACACCATTATCCCCATGTTTTGTAGCTTTATAGACAAGTTGGTTATCTACTAATGTCGCATTTGAAGCGTACTCAATGACTACGACCATTCCTCCTAACGCTTCATTTGGTACATCTTTTTTATCTCCATAACGATATTTATATCCTGTAGGAGAAGTTGAAGAATCGATGAGTTCAAGTCCAGAACTATCGAAGGTTTGTCTTTCAAAGACTGCGGTTGGTAATTGGATTGGATTACCATTACGATCTTTATAGCCTCCAGAACCATCTGGTATATAAAGTGCTCCTGTATTCACGTCTTGGTACGCAAGTACATTACTTGTATCAAAGATTGTACCATTGTGTGAACTTGCCTTTGATTGATCTGTTTCTTTCCAATCTCTTGGTAACGTTTCTGTTACAGTATATTCTGTATTTGGTAATAGACGTGTAGATACCACAATCTCTTTATTATTCTTAACTAAGCTATCTCCTGGACCAGAAAGTGTCTTTTCATATTCTGCTTCACTCTTTTGTTTAAAGCCATCAAATTCAGAAACCGTTAAGTCACTATTCTTAAGATTCACATTAAATTTAAAGGTACTATTTCCACCCTTTACAGCTTTTTCAATATAGAGTTCTGTATACTTTAATTCATTCGTAACTGCGTAATTTACTTTACGATGACTACCATCAATGAGTGCACTTTCTGTATATCCATCTGGTTTCTCATTGGATGCTAGATAAGATTGTGTAATATCGTTATCGAATTTCATGATGTCATGTGGTTGTCTTTCCACATAGTAGTCTTTTACTGCATCTGGAATCTTTTCTTCAATCACATAGACATATGCGTGACCAGTATTTGTGCTTTCATTGTAATCACGATACATTGGTAGACGCATAAACTTTCTTTGTGATGCATCACTTGGCCATGTATAATACCATGTCGCATCTGTAGGACTACCCGTTAATTGATATGGGAAGCTAGTAGGAATACTAGGGTCTTGTGGATTATAGAATAGTTCTGTACTATTATCTACCACACTACGATAATCACGACCATTTTGTTTTAAGGTAATCTCTAATTGCGTAGGACGTAATTGATATAGGTTATTAAAATCATTCCACTGCTTTACAAAATCAATCTCTACAGTAGGTTGCCATGTTACATGGATTGTATGTGCACTACCACCTTTTTCACTTCTAGGATCAAAGTCAGGTTTATTTAAATCACCTGCTAAATCATCTCCTTTGAATGTATAGGTATAATAATCAACCGTATATCCATCACTCTTATAGACTGTCTTAAAGTTTGTATCCGTATTATCAATCTTTGCACCATCAATATATAATTGATCAATGATATAGTTATCCTCTGGTGTCATCTTATAGGTTACATCTTTCCCATAAGGTACATCATAAGTACGTTTATGATCGGATAAAATCACACCTGTTTTTCCATCGGTTACTAGACGACCACCATAAAGTAAAGTCGCTGGTTGTTTACTAACCGCATTTACAGGTAAGGAACCATCACTATTCCAATATCCTTCTGTATTTAATTCAATCTTTCCAAAGTATCCAGAAGAAGATGTATAGTTATGGGTAATACCATCTGTAAATAGATATGTGTTTGGACCATTATTTCCATATGGATAATACCCTTTCGCAATTGTCTTTAGTTCATTACTATTCGCTACAGTTACTTCACCACTTAAATAGTTTTTATCTGTATTTGCGGTTCTATCAGATGCTACAGTAGCGTATATGACATGCGTATCAGGGTTTCCTGAAAAGGTTTCAATGACTGTACCAGATATTAAGTTATTTGGTACATAAACATTTGACTCTTTATTAATTCCACTAATAATACCTAGTTGTTCTCCCCAATCACGGTTTGAATTCCAATATAAGATTTTATCTTTGTTGTTGGAAGTACCACTCGCATTATAATTCCCTTTATTAAATCCAAATGCACTAAAGATGTATGTTTCATCACTTGAACCACCATCTACCTTAATATTAATAGGTGCTCTTAGACCAGCACGAGAAGTATTATTAGGTGTTAAAATTTTCGTTGAGATAAAGATAAAATCATTATTATTTCCATCCACTTTTCCATTTGCAGCCACAAGACGAATATCATGTGTTTCTTGTACATCTGTATCAATTCTAGGAGCGATATGAACTCTATCAAATTCTAATAATAAATCTTTTTTAGTTACACCATCACTTAATGTAACAGCGTTTTTATATCTTAATGTAAAACCACCAATATCAGAGTATCTAGCATTTGTAGTACTATTTTGGAATAATACCTCTCTTGCGACAATCGTATTCCCATCCCACTCGATTGCAGAACAACGACTTGTAGTATTAACATTTTCAAGTAAGATATCTACACCTGGTGTACCACCAAGTACCTTAGAATCAATTGTCATTGTCGCAATTGGAGCGTTTTTTGCAAAGAGCTTATCGGTTGAAGAACCTGGTCCAGGTTCATAGGTATCCGTTAAGGTAATTTGATATTCAATACCATCTAACGTTACCTTTAACCATTCTGTTGTTTGGAAAGGTTGTAAGGAAGATAGAACCCATTCTTCC
>CADBUH010000224.1 GCA_902797775.1 uncultured Erysipelotrichaceae bacterium
TAAAGATTAATAAGAAAGATTATTCTTCTTCTCGTGGTCTAATGAAGATGGTTGGTCGTAGAAGAAAGATGCTTGAGTATCTAAAGACAAATGATGTTAATAGATACCGTGATTTAGTTAAAAAACTAGGTTTAAGAAAGTAATTCTTGAAGTGGACATTTGTCCACTTTTTTATTTGCATTCATTTCCTACATCATTGATAATAAAGGTAGGAGGATCATTATATGAAAGAATTAAAAGTATATCGTTGTAATAAATGTAAAAAAATCGTTGTAGAATTACAGGGTTCTGCATGCCCAACTATGTGTTGTGGAGAAGAAATGGAGTTATTAGTTGCGAATACGACTGAAGCAGCAACCGAAAAACATGTTCCTGTTGTTACACGTGAGGGTAATAAATTAAGTGTAACCGTTGGTTCTGTAGAACATCCTATGCAAGAAGATCATTATATTCAATTTATTGCTTTAGAAACGGATTCAGGGTTCCGTATTGCATATTTAAACCCTGGAGATGAACCAACTGCTGATTTCTATGCAGAAGAAAAGGCAATTGCTGTATATGAATATTGTAATCTTCATGGTTTATGGAAAACGGAAGCTTAAGAAGATTAAACATTTCAATTTTGAAAGGCGTTATAAACGCCTTTTTTTATATAGTTTTATTTAAATATATATGTTAGAATACATAAGTTAATAATTTAAAAGGGAAAAAAGTAGAGGTAGAAGAAAAGAATGGAAAAGTTTAAAAGAAGTTGGGATTTCCATGGCCGTACGATTACGGTTGAGACAGGGGAAATCGCGAAGCAAGCAGGTGGAGCAGTTTTAGTTCGTTATAACGATACAGTTATTTTAAGTACTGCTACTGCAAGTCATGAAGCGAAAGATACAGATTTCTTTCCGCTAACAGTTTTATACAATGAAAAAATGTATTCAGTAGGTCAAATTCCTGGTGGCTTCTTAAGAAGAGAAGGTCGTCCAAGTGAACATGCTACATTAACAGCACGTTTAATTGACCGTCCAATACGTCCATTATTTGCGGAAGGATTCCGTAATGAAGTTCAAGTTGTAAATACAGTATTATCAGTTGATCCAGAAGCTAGTTCTGAAATGGCAGCGATGTTTGGCGCATCACTTTCTTTATGTGTTTCAGATATTCCATTTAATGGTCCTATTGCAGGGGTTATCGTTGGAAAGATTGATGGACAACTTGTTATCAATCCTAGTGAAGAAGATGCTGAAAGAGGTACTTTAAACTTAACAGTTGCAGGAACAAAAGATGCAATTAATATGGTTGAAGCTGGTGCGAAAGAAGTTAGTGAAGAAGAAATGCTTGAAGCTTTAGCTTATGGACATGAAGCAATTAAAGAATTATGTGCAATTCAAGAAGAAATTATTGCAGAATGTGCAAAAGAAAAGATGGAAGTATCTTTATATGAAATCAATCCAGAAATCAAGAAATATATTGATGAACATGGAAAGAAAGATATTGAAGAAGCAGTTAGTATCAAAGGTAAACTTGAACGTTATGCTAAGATTGATGAATTAATTGCGAAGATGGAAGAAGAAGTTGCTCAAAACTTACCTTGGGCAGATGAAAAAGAAAAAGATAAAGCAGTTAAACAAGCACATGAATATGGTGTTGAAGTGGAAGCTGCTGAAGTAAGAAGACTTATTTCGGAAGAAAAAATTCGTCCAGATGGAAGAAAATTAGATGAATTACGTCCATTGGATAGTCAAGTAGATTTACTTCCACGTGTTCATGGTAGTGCATTATTCACACGTGGTGAAACACAAGTATTATCTATTACAACATTAGGTACACTTGATGATGAACAGATTATTGATGATGTAACAACCGTTGAAGGAAAACGTTTCATGCATCAATATAACTTCCCACCATTCTCTGTTGGTGAAGTAGGTCGTATGGGTACTCCAGGACGTAGAGAAATTGGACATGGAGCTTTAGGTGAAAGAGCTCTTAAACAAGTTCTTCCTTCTGAAGAAGAATTCCCATATACAATTCGTACGGTTGCAGAAGTATTAGAATCCAATGGTTCTAGTTCCCAAGCTAGTATCTGTGCAGGCACAATGTCACTTATGGCTGCAGGTGTTCCTATTAAAGCTATGGTTGCAGGTGTTGCAATGGGTTTAATCACAACTGGTAATAGTTATTCTATTTTAACGGATATCCAAGGTATGGAAGATCACTATGGAGATATGGACTTTAAAGTAGCTGGAACACGTAATGGTATTACAGCACTTCAAATGGATATCAAAGTAGACGGAATTACACAAGATATCTTACGTGAAGCATTAGCACAAGCTCATAAAGGTAGAATGGAAATTCTAGATAATATGGAAACAGCTATTTCTAGCCCACGTGACCATGTATCTGAATATGCTCCAAAAGTAACATCCTTCAATATTCCTGTTGATAAGATTCGTGATGTTATTGGAACAGGTGGTAAGACAATTAATCAAATTATTGCAGATTGTGATGGTGTAAAGATTAATGTTGAAGATGATGGTGCAATTAGTATTTATCATATGTCACAAGCTATGATTGATAAGGCAAGAGGTATTATCGAAGATTTAACAAGAGTTGCGAAAGTTGGAGATATCTATGAAGGTACGGTAAGTGAAATTCGTGATTCCTATGCATTTGTAAATCTATTCAGTGGTACCGATGCATTATTACATATTAGTGAAATTGCTTGGACTCGTACCAATAAGATAACCGATGTACTTCATGTTGGAGATAAGATTCAAGTTAAAGTAACAAATGTAGATGAAGGATCTGGTAAAGTGAAAGTATCTGCTAGAGAATGTACTCCTAAACCGGAAGGTTATGAAGAAAACAAGAAGTCTATGAAATCTGCGAATCATTCAAATAAGAATTCAGATGAAGCAGAAGGAAATGTTGAAAGACGAGTATTTCGTAAGAAAGAAGAGGAGTAATCCTCTTCTTTTTGGAGATTAACTATGAGAATGCGTAAGAAAAAATGGGCTGACCCATATCTACAAGATCATGATGATTTTTGTTTTTCAAATCCGATTGATTTAAAAGGAAAATGGAAGACTCTTTTAAATACGAAAGAATTGCATGTAGAGATTGGATGTGGAAAAGGGGATTACTTTAATGAGATGGCTTTAGCTTATCCAAATACAGGATGGGTAGCGATTGAAAAAGATCATAGTGCAGCAGCTGTCGCGTGTAAAAAATCAATCGAAGAGTATGAAAACCTTCAAAATAAAAGAATGATTGTAAATGATGCGAGTAATCTTATGGATTGGTTTGAAGAAGGGGAAATTGATGTCATTCATCTTAATTTCTCAGATCCTTGGCCTAAGAAATATACACATAAGCGTAGATTATCTTCTGAAAAGTTTTTAAAGATGTATTATGCTTTATTATCTAAGAATGGATATATTCAAATGAAAACTGATAATAAAGATTTATTTGAATCTTCTGTATTATATTTTTTAGAGAATCAATTCCAAATTACAGATATATCCGTTGATTATCGTCGTAATAAACATGAAGAAGATGCGATAACAGAATATGAGAGAAGATTTATGGATTTGAATCAACCAATCTATTTTTTGATTGCGAAACCTATCAAGAATAAATAAATATGAGATATAATTTTATCGTGAAAATGAAAAGACTATTATTAAGTATTATTGTATTACTAAGTTTAGTAGGATGTACGAAATATAGTGATGATTTAAATGCTTTATTGAGCCAAAAAGTAGATGAAGCCTTAACGATAGCGGCAGATCGTCCAAACTATAATCATCAATATTATTCGTACTATATTGAACCTTGTGTTGGTAGAATTCGTTCTTCTGAAGCAAGTAATATTTTTAATTATCTTGGAACACGTATTATATTAAACCTAAATGTTTCTGGTATTATTAGTTCTGCTTATTATCCAAGTGAATTGGTAGAAGATCTAAAATTATCTGAATTACAACTCTTGGCGAATAAGAATGGAACCTATATTGATTACTTTAATGAGGAACATCCTTATGATATATGTTTATATCAAGTCTCAAATGGTGTATTAACACTCTTTCATTCGGATACCATTGATTTATATTCCATTAGTGGTAAATATGATGCGGTTGAAATATCAAAGGTGATGATGCGTATAGCACGATCGATTAAAATTGATCGAGAACTTGTCATCTCTACATTCTCTCGTCAACAAATGATCTATAACAAGAAAGAAACCATTCAATTATTTCAAAATTTAGCACCTGAAAGTGGAGTGATTGAACAACTATTTGTGGATGTAGAAAACGCAAACAATCAAAATGTAGGATTATATACTACAGGAGATGAAATTCCACAAGATGAAATGACCAGTCCTAGTGGAGAAGACAATTTAGCAAAAGATGAATAAGAAACTTAACATTCCGTTAAATTTACTATAAAATAGGATAGATAAGGAAAGGTGATTTGCATGCTGAAAAAATTACAAAACATCTTATTCGAAGATGAAGAAATCATCGAAGAACAAGATATCGTAGAAGAAAAACCGAAAGAGGTTCCTAAGAAGAAAGAACCTACTGTAGTTGCGAGTGTAGAACCAGAAGCACCAGTTGAAGAAAAACCTGCTATGTCTACACGTATTGATGTTACGCAACCAATCGATAAACAAGAAGTTCTAACAGAAAGTAATACAGAACCTGTATTTAAACCTGTTGAACCTGTTCAGCATGCTGAACCAAATGTAGAAGTAGAAGCAGAGAAAAAGAAATCCATTGGTTTAACCGTTGATGATTTATCTGATACTGCAAAACCAAAGAAAGTAGAACAAGCTCCTACAACTCCAAAAGGACGTAAACAACCATATGTTTATGAATTCCAACCAGTTATTAGTCCTATTTTTGGTGTCGATGAAAAAGATTTAGATGCCGTTCAAACAACTGCGAAAGGAACTCGTCCAGGCTCTAGAGGGGATGATAGTGTATCTACAATTATTTCTCCAATGTATGGGGTAGCACAATCAAAAGTAGATATGAAAACAAATGCGAATGTTGAACCTATGGTTTCTAGTAAAACAGTTGAAGAAATTGAAGAGTATGAGGATGATGTTCCTGAATTCTCTTTAGATGATATTTTAAAAGTTAGAGATGATGAATTCTCTGAATCAGTAGGTGAACAAACTTCCTTATTTGGTGATGAACCTAATGAAGATGATGTAGATCAAACACGTGTTTTTAACGCAAGTGATTTAGATTAATTATGAATTATTACTTTATTGGAATTAAAGGGACAGGTATGGCAGCACTAGCATGTATGCTTCATGATTTGGGGCATCATGTAGAGGGCAGTGATTTACCTGTCCATTATTTTACAGAAAATGAATTACATAATCGTGGTATAGAAATCAAGGAATTTAATCCTGATAATATTCACGATGATTTAAACGTTATTATTGGGAATGCCTTCTTAGAAGATTTTCCTGAAGTCATTGCGGCTAGAAATAATAAAACTTGTGTTTGTAAAAGATATCATGAATTTTTAGGTGATTTCTTAAAAGATTACCATTTAATATGTATTTCAGGTTCACATGGTAAAACCACAACGACTGGTTTAATGTCTTCAATGCTAAAGGACAAATATCCGACTGGATGGTTAATCGGTGATGGTACTGGTCACATCGATAAAGATACGAAGTATTTTTGTTTAGAGGCAGATGAGTTCCGTAGACATTTTTTAATGTATCATCCAAAATATGCCATTGTCACAAATGTTGACATTGATCATGTGGATTATTTTAAAGATGATGCAGATTATCGAAGTGCGTATGAAGAATTCTCACAAAATATTACAGATGGACTCGTTATTTGTGGGGATGATAAGGAAGCACGTAAGCTTAAACTAAAAGATTCCTTAAATGTTATATGGTATGGATTAGGGGAAGAGAATGATTTAGTTGCGAAAAACTTAATTGAAACACCTAATTCAATGGAATTTGATGTTTATTATAAAAATGAACTATTTGGACACTTTAAGCTACCATTTGTAGGAAAACATCTTTTATTAAATAGTTTAGGTTGTATTGGAATAGGTATTCTAGAAAAGATGAATCCTGAAGAGATTGAAGAAGGTTTATCTTCCTTTCATGGAGTGAAAAGAAGATTTGTGGTGGAAGAAGATGGAGAGAATATCTATATTGATGATTATGCGCATCATCCTACAGAAGTAGGTGTAACGATAGATACAGCTCGTATTCGCTATCCAAATCATAAATTAGTCGCTATTTTTAAACCACATCGTGCATCCCGTGTATTATATTTTAGAGATGACTTTGCACAGCAATTAAAGAAAGCCGATAAAGTATACTTATGTGAATTTACAAGTATTGATGATAAACAAGATGGAACAGATATCGATATCACTTATCTACAAGAGTCTATAAAAGGATCTGTCATTTTGAGTGAAGATGAAGAAGGGGCTTCTATCTTAGCCAAGGAAAAACCAGCGGTATTCCTATTTATGTCGAGTAAAGATATTTATTGGCTCGCAAATTTATTAAAAAAGAAATAAATTATATTTGGTTAAGCGCTAACATAAATCTTGAAAATTTTTTCATTTCATAATAATATTATTATAAGAAAAGAGGATTTTATTATGGATGCTTTATTACTTGCTTTAGGAAATGTTGCTTCGCAGCTATTGCCTATTATTGGTGCTGTAGCATTAGTATTTTTATGTATTGTATTAAACAAGTTAGTCAAACTATTAGAGTCTTTAACGAAAACAGTTGATAGTTTAGACCCAACTTTAAAAAAGGTTGATTTAAGTATTGATAAGGTACAAGCACCACTTGATACTGTTGTTAAGTTAAGTCATTCTTTTGATGATGTTTCTTCTAAAACATCTAGTGGTTTAGAAAAAGCATCTTCTACAATCAGTGAAAATGTCGATAAACTTAAAGCATTTGTGAACGATAAGATGGCTAAAACAAAACATAATTACTCTGAAATTGTTGATGATGCCGTAGAAGTAGCACATAATGTTGAAGAAAAAGTGGAGGAAGCAGTCAATGACAAATAAGAAAAATTTAGATGATTTAGAAAAAGCGATTGATGAAGTAAATCAAAATATCAAAGAAACTGCCAAAAATATGAAAGAAGATGTTGAAAAAACAGTAGATAAGATCGAAAAAGATAATAATTCTCCAGTAGAATCTATTGAAAAGACAGTTGAAGATTTAAAGAAGAAGATTCAAGAAATCAATGAGAATGCGGAAGCTTCTGCTGCTTCTGATGAAGATAAAGATTTCAAATTGAATATTCCTGAGTTTAAACTTAATGAAGAACAAATGGATAAACTTAACAGTATTAAGGATGAAACTGTTACTAAAGTTAATCAATCCATTGATTCTATTAAAGAAAAAGCTTCAGAATTAACAAACAATAAAGATGTATCTGCTACTCTTTCTTTCTTAAAAGAAAACGCAATTAAAGCAGTTGATATCGCAAAGCAAAAAATTGAAGATCTAAAGAATGATCCAACAGTTGCGAAATCAATTGATGCAATTTCGGATAAGTCAAAAGAATTCACAGATTCTGCAAAGAAAGTAGTATCCGATACCTTTACAGATGAAAAGTATGATGAGTTAAAGAAGAACTTTACAAAAGCATCTGAAGTATTAGTTGAAACAACTAAGAATTTAACCCAACAAGTATCCGATTACTTAGATAAACCTGAAGTAAGAGATGCAATTGATAAGACAAAAGAAACAATTAATGATTTGTATAATAAAACGGTTGAAACTGTAAAAGGGTTACTAGACAAGAATAATTCGGATGAATAATGGTTCCTAGAAAGGCTGTGGTATAGTATGAAAAGAGTCACAATTTATGATGTTGCGAATGAAGCTGGAGTTTCTCTTGCCACAGTTTCACGTGTTATTAATGGTAGTGATGTTGTAAAAGCTCCTACAAGAGAAAGAGTACAAGCTGCAATTGAAAAATTAGGTTATAAACCTAA
>CADBUH010000225.1 GCA_902797775.1 uncultured Erysipelotrichaceae bacterium
GTATTATATAATCAAAACTTTCAGTTAAATTCTCGAGAAAAGATTCTATTGGCGTCTCCACCCAATTAACCTTGTTATGCATCTCAGCATCAAACATGGAGGTCACTTTCTCCATATTTCGTATTGGGCAGATAAGATCAACACCTTCTTTTGCTAATCTCTTTATTAAAGCAGACCCAATAAGACCTGTTGCACCAGTTATTAGATATTTCCCATTTATCTCCATTAGAACCCAAATATTTGCTGATTTTCATGAACCTCCACCATAGCCTTAAAGATAAAATAGTCTGTTGGTGTAGTAATCTTTATATTTTCCATTGGGCCAATGACGGTATTCATCTTATATCCATAATAACTCATCATAGTACAACTATCAATAAAATCATTTCTACCTTCATCTATTGCCCTTCGGTGAGCAGTAATGATGTCAATTAAGAAAAAGCTCTGAGGCGCCCTCGCAATAAGAGAATTTGCTCTTGTTGGTATTTCAAGACCACCATCTTCCTGTTTTACTATAAATGTCTCCGTGGCCGGGATGCAAGTTATGCAATTACCTTTATCTCTAACAGTATTAATATTATCGGTAATTGTTTCTTCTGTAATCAGGGGCCTTACACCGTCATGGATAAGTACAATAGTATCTTCATTTCCATCTGATATTTGATTTGCAGCCACCAATCCATGATATATTGACTCCTGTCCTGTTGTACCTCCTTTTACTATTCTCACAACTTTATTTATCTCGAACTTTTTAAGCATTTTTTCAAGAAAAGGTATCCAGCTCTCTATACACACCACCACAATACCATCTATCATTGGGTGATTGTCAAAAAGCTCAAGAGTGTAAATGATAATGGGTTTCCCATTATATTCCAGAAACTGCTTGGGTCTGGATTTTGTATGCATTCTGTTTCCAGAACCACCTGCGAAAATAACTGCGATATTCATATTAAAAGTTATTAATCATGCGCCATATTTGTGAATGACGTCACTTGTTGGGTCAATTTATCTCTATAAATAATATACTTATCAGGATTTGTTACTTCAATGGCTGAACGAATTTTCCCATTTTCCATTTGTGCAACAATTTGTGAACTTTCTATAGTAAGTTTGCCATCATTCCATCTTATCACATTAAACATATCTTCAATTCCATCAAAGCGACCTGCATTTTCTCGTGTCGCATCAAGCCCACTTGAAGGTATAAAGATTACAGGCGTTTCTACGCCTAAGCAAGGTAGTGCAGCGTGAATTCTACTAGTAACAACAAGTCTAGCACCTGCATACAACTTTATCAGGTCACGGGCTTGCTGCATTTTCTCGTCGTCTGTTACGCCAACATTATTAACTGTATGAGAAATATAATCTGCATTAAATAACAATTCATCATCGAACAATTTGCTGTATACGTCATAAAATGAGGCCATGTATAGGTGCCTATCTAACCATTTACAATAATTCGATATACGTGTAGGATTGTAACTAATCTTATTTGCTAGACGATGTGCCTTAAATGAATGTTTTAAAAGATGAAAAGAGGCCTTTATTAAACTTTTAACAATTAATTTTGGCGATTCCTTTCTAAAGACATATGGATCAACAAAAACAATCTTGTTATTCTTTTCATTTGTCGTATATTTTATACCAAGTGTCAAAGTTAAACAAGATGAATAATAGCTTTTGATACCATGTTGTTCCAGTAACTTTTGCGTACCTTTGTCACGCGCGCCGATTGGTTCATATTCCTTTAAATATGCGATTGTCCTTTCGCTAAAGAAATCATATGCCGCTTTGGGGTTGATATGAATTGATACGAAAAGAGGATTAATACACTCCGCCGGGGGGAAGTTTTGTGGCTGCCACATATACCAGCCATTCATGATGACATTGATCTTCTCATCCGATCGGATAGAATTCATTTCTTCCCTTTCTACATAACAGTCCACTTTATCCCAGAATTGCTCCTGAGCGACAGTCTGTATGTAGTCACCTATATTTTTTGTATCAGAAGTGCCACTGCACTTTAATAATCCGTTCATTGATTTAGATTTTAAAATCGACAATAAAATGGCGCTCTCTCCTTTCCACAGGAGGCAATTTCATGTAATCGCCATACAAATGACTTAGGTAAGTGTCATACCCTCCTGGTACATATGCTTTCATTCCCTCAAATACTACTTCTTTTACAGGCAAGAAAGCTTCTACCGGTAGTGTTTCTTTAAGGTAGTGATTTCTGCCCGTTGGTACTGTCATGAACTTGCTCTTGGGGCTCTTTGCATTAAAATGATCAAAAAAATACACCCATTTTTTATGCGAAGCAAAAGAGAACAATTTACCAATATGTAACCTTAATCTATATCTCTTCCATGCTTCTTTGTCTTGTTTAGAGAATATTTCCATGTTCTTACTCCTATGCTGATGATATAGCGTACAAGTACAAATCGCTTGCATTACATCAGAAATGATTGCCTTTATATTCCTGAGAAACAAATTATTTGGTGCATAATCCATTGGGAACACATCTAAAAAAACATTCGATGGGAATTGTTCGTTGTCATCAAATATCTCTTTGCAAATTGTTCCCTTCAAATAAATCTTCAGAGAGGTATTCTTCACATCCTTTCTTTTTTGGGGGTATTCAAACAGATACTTATCACTAACAAGTCCCCGTTCATAAAGGGAGATTAATTTTTCATATTCTTCACGTGGCATCATTAGGTCAAGGTCATCATCCCAGGGGATGTAGCCTTTATGCCGTATAGCACCGAGACATGATCCTCCTCCAAGCATAA
>CADBUH010000226.1 GCA_902797775.1 uncultured Erysipelotrichaceae bacterium
TCAACCACATGGATATAATCTCTTACACCTGTTCCATCAACCGTTGGATAATCATTTCCCCAAACACGTAAGTATTCGAGTTGTCCATTCGCCACACGTGCGATATAAGGAACTAAGTTATTTGGAATCCCATTTGGTACTTCTCCTAGAAGTCCACTTGGATGAGCTCCAATTGGGTTAAAGTAACGTAATAATAAGATTGACCATTCTGGATCTGATACAGAAACATCTTCTAGTATCATCTCATTCATTAATTTCGTAGAACCATAAGGATTCGTTGTATGAACAGGGAAGTCTTCCTTAATTGGAACACTTTGAGGATCCCCATAAACAGTAGCACTGGAAGAGAATACCACATTCTTACAATTAAACTCTTTCATAACTTGATAAAGATTAATAGAACCCGCAATATTATTCTCATAGTATACAAGTGGAATACTAACGGATTCTCCTACAGCTTTATATCCCGCAAAGTGAATAACCGCATCAATTTCATTCTCTTTAAAGATTGTACGTAGACCTTCTTTATCTAGTAAATCTGTTTTATAGAACTTTGGTCTAACCCCGGTTATTTCTTCGATTCGATCTAATACAACATCTGTAGAATTATAGAGGTTATCCATTACAACAACTTCATATCCTGCATTAATCAGTTCTACACATGTATGGGAACCAATATATCCAGTTCCACCCGTTACTAATATTTTTTTCATATAGCCTCCTCTAACTAAATATTCGACTAATATCATTCCAGGTCACAAAGACCATAAGTCCAATTAATAATACCCAACAAGCACCCATTAAGCCTAATTTGAACTTCTGATTTAAAGGTTTTCCTATTAAGCCTTCTACCGCAGTTATTACAACTTGTCCTCCATCTAATACAGGAAGTGGTAATAAATTAAAGATTCCTACATTGAGTGATAGTTGTGCAATTAAGAAGAGATAAGCAGTAATGCCTAATGCTGCATATTCTCCTGCCGCATTATAGATGCCTACAGGACCACTTAATTGGTCTAATCCTTTCCCTCTAAATAAACGAAGAATTGTCGTAAACATAAGTTTTGTGATAGACCACATCTCTTCTAAACCATACTTCCAACAGTTTAGAATATTTACTTTCGTTAAGGTTCCTTCTCCTCCTACAATTCCAATCATATAACGTTGTTCTTGTTCATTGTATTCAGGAAGAACTTCTAACTCTAATGTTTGTCCATCTCTTTCAACTACATAATATTCTTTTCCACCTTCATATTGTAGGAAAAAATATGTCATATCCATAAAGGTATCAGGTGTCATTGAAGTACCATCTTCTAAGGATATCTTCTTAATAACATCGCCTGCTTGAAAGCCAGCTTTTTCAGCAGGACTATTTTCTACCACCGAATTTACAATCGGTTTTGGAGATTCTACATATGAACCATTCATCAAAAAAATCATTGAGAAAAGAAAGAGCGCAAGTAAGAAGTTCATCGTAACGCCTGCGAGCATTATAATAATACGCTTCCATCTTTTTTGTTCTGTAAGTCTTCTTCCTGGAGGAACTACGACATCTGGATAAGCTTCATCTCCATCTGGTTCTCCAGCCATTGATACAAATCCTCCAATTGGTAAAGCACGTATACTATAGACTGTTTCTTTTCCTTTCTTTTGAAAGATGGCAGGTCCCATCCCAAAAGCATATTCATAGCAATAGACACCAAAAAACTTCGCTGCAAGTAAATGCCCTGCTTCATGAATACATATAATAATCGATAACAATAATAAGAAATAAATAATTGTCATTCTTTCCCCTCTTCTAAATCCTTAATGAATTCTTGAACATATTTTCTAGCCTCTTGATCTGCTTTCTTCAAATCTTCAATTGAATTCACTTCATCTCTTCCAACTTGATAAACCGCATTAATTACGGCATCTTCAATATCTAAGAATTTAATCTTTCCTTCACGGAAAGCTAAGTTAGCTTCTTCGTTTGCGCCATTCATGACTGCAGGAAGTGTTCCTTGTCTTCTTCCTACTTCATACGCAAGTGCTAGTAATGGATATCTTTCTTCATCTGCTTCATGGAAATGAAGGGTTTGAACCTTTGTTAAATCAAGAGGTTCCCCTGTATTTAATTCATATCTTCTAGGCCAAGATAATGCATATTGGATTGGAATACGCATATCAGGTGTACCAAGTTGTGCTAATACTGCATGGTCTTTAAATTCAACCATTGAATGAATAATACTTTCATCATGCATCACAACTTGAATCTTTTCATAAGGCATATTGAATAAATGATGTGCTTCCATGACTTCAAATCCTTTATTCATCATGGTTGCGCTATCAATGGTTATCTTTGCACCCATGGACCAGTTTGGATGTGCTAAAGCTTCTTCTACTGTAACGTTTTCTAACTCTTCTCTTGATTTAGAGCGGAAAGAACCACCAGAAGCGGTAATGATTAAACGTTCAATATCTTTTGGATAAGCACCTTGTATACATTGGAAGATTGCGGAATGTTCACTATCAATTGGATAGATATGAACTTTCTTTTCTTTTGCTAGAGGCATAATTAAATCTCCTCCAACAACTAATGTCTCTTTATTTGCTAATGCAATATCATGTCCTGTTTCAATTGCTTTATAAGTAGGATTTAAACCTACAAAACCAACCAAAGCATTTACTAAGACATCATAATCTTCAACGGTTACAAGTTTTTCTAATCCTTCTTCTCCAGATAAGAAAGAAATATCTGGAAAATCTTCTTTTAATTGTGGGAGATCACTTTCATTTTGAACACATACAGAATAAACGGATAATCGCTTTAAGATTTCTCTTAAAACAGAAATGTTTTTTCCTACAGATAAACCTACAATTTCAAATTCATCTGGATGTTGTTCTACAACATCAATTGTTTGTAAACCAATAGAGCCACTTGCTCCTAATAATACAATCCTCTTCATTAAATCCCCCAAAGCAATAACAATGCATTAAAAATCATCAAACAGAATAATAAACTATCAATACGGTCTAAAATACCACCGTGTCCTGGTAAGAAAGACCCAAAATCTTTAATTCCAAATCTTCTCTTTATACTAGAGAATGCCAAATCTCCAATTTGACCAACAAAAGGTAATAATAAACATGTAGCTAATAAGAAAGAGATTGGTAATTCTTTACATACAAAATAACCATATACAAAGGAAACAAGTGCAGCTGTACAATATCCACCAATTGCACCTTCCCATGTTTTATTAGGTGAAATATTAGGTGCCATCTTATGTTTTCCAAAGAAGACACCAAAGAAATAAGCTCCTGTATCACATACATAGGTCGCAAATAATACTAATAAGGCCCCTCTAAAATTTAATCCCATGGAATAGATATGCATCGCTGCTTGCCAAGCAAGTGAGATAATCACCACAATTAATAAGGAATACGTAGCGTGATCCACTGAAAATGTTGGCATCATAAAAACCAAAAAGAATAGGAAGATAATAAAGAATCCTAATCCAGCTGCGTATTGTGCAGGTGATACAAAGGTAAACACAAAGATTACAAGTGTAAATATAATCGTTAATAACCAATCTGGTTTTGAATCTTTTAAGGCACTAATTTCATAGGCAGCACATAAAGAGATTAAACTAATCAATAAACGTAATAAAGGTCCTCCAAGTATTACAGGAGGTAATACAATAGCGATTAATAATAATCCTGTAATAATACGTGTTCTCATTCCTGGCTTCATTCGCTTACGCCTCCGAATCTACGATCACGTTGTTGGTAATTCTCAATACATTTTTTAAGAATTTCTGGTGTAAACTCTGGCCAACTCTCCTTCACAAAACATAGTTCTGCATACGCAATTTGCCATAATAAGAAATTTGATATTCTTAATTCTCCACTTGTACGGATTAATAAATCAACCGGTGGAAAATCTTTTGTCATGAGATATTGAGAGAACTCTTCTTCATTAATTCCTAGCTCTCTTTTCCCTTCTTTTACATCTTTTGCGTATTGATTCGCTGCTAAAACTAGTTCTCTTTGAGAACCATAATTCATCGCAATAATAAGATTTAAACCCGTATTCTCTTTTGATTCTTCTTCTGCATCTTCTAGAACTTGTCGTGTACCTTTTGGTAAATCCTCAAGTTCTCCAATAATACGAATCCGATATCCTCGATCAATGAACTCTTTCATATATTTCTTAAAAAAGATATCTGGTAATCCCATTAAATAACTTACTTCTTCTTTTGACCGTTTCCAATTTTCCGTAGAAAAAGCAAAAAGAGTAAGATATTTAACACCCAATTCATTTGCCGCAATCGCTATGGTATGGACATTTTCAGAGCCAACAAGGTGTCCTGCCGTTCTAGGCTTTCCTTGTTTTTTAGCCCAACGACCATTTCCATCCATAATAATCGCTACATGTTTACACTCTCTTGTTTCCATATTACAGTATGAAATTATAGCATATTCCCTAATCTTTTCGTTGTTTTACGCTCTATATTTCAATAAGTTTTCCACTTTCTCGATCAAAGAGATGAATTTTATCAAAATCAATTGAAAAATGGACAATTGAATTCAACTCTTCAATTGTATTGGAATAGAAAGATAGAATATCTTCTCCAATTTGTAGATCAATGAGATAACGGTCCATAAATTGTCTAATATCAATGATTTTACCTTCAAATTCACCCTGTTCATCTAATTGAATATCTTCACATCGTATACCAACTACGATTTCCATAGGTAATTCTTTTTCAATCTGTCTCTTATGAGAAAAGATGGAAAAAGAATGTGCATCTATCGTAGATAGAGATAATAAGTTCATCTGTGGTATCCCAATAAATTGCGCGGTAAAGAGGTTTCTTGGATTACGATATAACTCAGAAGGTATATTACACTCTACATATTTTCCATCTTTGATAACTAAAATTTCATTCGCAAGTTCCAAAGCCTCATTTTGATCATGGGTCACAAGAATCATAGTTTGGTTTTGTTTCTTTTGGATTGCCATTAAATCCTTTTTTAATTCTTCTTTTAATAAAGGATCTAAATTACTAAAAGGTTCATCCAATAAGATTAGTTTTGGTTCCCTCACAAACGCTCTTGCGATTCCTACACGTTGTTTCTCCCCTGCTGATAAACTAGAAGGATAACGATCTAAAAGATGATTAATCTTTAATAATTTTGTATATGTTTGAATGTTTTCTTGAATCTTTTCTTTTGTATAACCATATGGTTTTAATCCATATCCAATATTCTTTTCTACGGTAAGATGCGGAAATAAAGCTCCATCCTGGAATACAAAAGTAAACCCTCTTTCATTTGGTTTAAGATGGGTAATTTCTTTATCTTGGTAATGAATGGAACCACTTGTTGGTTGATCTAGCCCACAGATAAGACGAAGGATAGTCGTCTTTCCTGCACCACTTGGTCCAACAATCGCAAAAACATTCCCTTCTTCTACTGTAAAGGAAATATCTTCTACAAGTATTTTGTCTTCCATCTTCTTTGTAAGATGGGTTACACTTAATTCACTCATATAACCATTCTAACATAGAAAAAGTGATGATTTTCATCATCACTTATCTCTTATACCTTTAAGATTTCATCACTCTTTTTATTAGCGAGTTCATCAATTTGTTTGATGTAACGATCGGTTAGTTTTTGGATTTCATTTTCTGCATCCTTTTGAACATCCTCATCCATCGTTTCATCTTTCTTTACTGCTGTATTCGCATCACGGCGAATGTTACGGCATTGTACTTTTGCTTCCTCTGCCATCTTACTAACTTTCTTTGTCATTTCTTTACGTGTTTCTCCAGTTAGTTGAGGAACTGTTAAACGAATAACTGTACCATCATTTTGAGGAGCAATCCCTAAATCTGCAGTATTACAAGCTCTTTCAATATCTTTTAAACTATTTGGATCAAAAGGTTTAATAACTAGAATTCTACCTTCTTGTACAGAAATACGTGCAATTTGATTTAAAGGAGTTGGAGAACCATAATAATCAACCATAACACGGTCTAACATATTTGGATTCGCCATACCTGTACGAATCGTATTTAGTTCTTCCTTGAGATGGTTTAAAGCCTTTTCCATTCTACCTTCACTTGTTTCAACTATTTGATATGCCATATTCTTCCCTCCTATTCAACAAGTGTCCCTATCTTTTCTTCTTTGACTGCACGAACAATATTCCCTGCTTCATTCATATTAAATACAACCAATTTCATTCCATTATCTTTACAGAGAGTCGCTGCAGTTAAATCCATAACTTGTAGATCCTGACTTACTAAATCCATATAGGTTAAACGATCATATTTCACCGCATTTGGATTTGTTCTAGGATCATCGGAATAGACACCATCTACTCCATTCTTAGCCATTAATATGGCATCTGCTTTAATTTCTTGTGCTCTTAGTGCAGAAGCTGTATCAGTAGAGAAATATGGACTACCTGTTCCTCCACCAAAGATTACAATTCTTCCTTTCTCTAGATGACGTACTGCCCTTCTTTGAATGAAAGGTTCCGCAACAGAAGGAATATTAATCGCTGTTTGAACACGGGTATCAACACCCATATCTTCTAATGTGGATTGTACAGCAAGGGCATTAATAACCGTCGCTAGCATTCCCATATTATCGCCTTGAACACGATCAATTCCCATTTCTTGTAGTTTCTTACCACGGATGAAGTTTCCTCCTCCTACTACAATTGCGATTTCAACACCTAAGTCGTGTACTGCTTTAATTTCTTTACATACGACACGAATAATCTCTGGGTCAAAGTTTTTATCGCTTCCGGAAAGGGCTTCCCCACTTAATTTGAGCAAGATTCTTTTATACATGATTGATTCCACCTTTTTTTTATTATACCATTCCTATAGGATAATCTCATTGTTTTTTATGGTAAACTCAAAGTAGGAGGTAACCTCATGAGAGTTGGATTAGTTGATATTGGTTCGAATACCGTAGTTCTTGTTATTTATAAGGTAGAAAGTTTAGAAGAAATGCCGATAACTATACGCCATGAAAGTAATGCTGTACGTCTTGTGGATTATATTCAAGATCAGCATATGGATAAAGAAGGCATCGAAAAAGCGGCAGCTGTCTTAGCAGAATATAAAAAAATCTTAGAAGAAGCCGATATAAAAGAATACTACGCATTCATTACAGAACCTGCACGCAATATTGATAATTATGAAGAGATGCATCAAAGATTCTTAGAAGAA
>CADBUH010000227.1 GCA_902797775.1 uncultured Erysipelotrichaceae bacterium
GAAGATGGCTTTTTGTTTGTGTTTCAGATTACGTTTTTCTATAAAATGACTTTCTAAGTCTTTTTCTGCTTGTCTTAAACGTTCTTCGGTTCCGATATCTTTAATATATTCTGAAGAAGAATAGGCATATACTCTACCCGTTGGAATAAGAGGTGCGATTAATTCACTTTCTAAATCCATCTTAATAGGTTTCTTTACTTCTTCTGTAATAGAACGATGGAATAGATATAACCCTGCATTAACTAAATTATGATACCAAAAGTTACGTTCACTATTCTTTTTGTTGAATTCTAAGACACATTGGGATGCATCAGAGATAACTAAATCCGAATCATAAGGATGATTATTAGGATGTACAAAAAGAGATACCAAAGCGTTTTTGGATTCATGAAACGCTTTGAATCTCTCTAAATCAATATCGAATAAGACATCCCCAAAACTTAAGAAGAAATTATCTTCTTCAATAAGATCTTTTAGATAATAGAAAGAACCTGCAGTACCTAAAGGTTCTTTTTCTTCAATATAAGAGATGGATACATCAAATTCTTTTCCATCTTTAAAATAGTCTTGGATTATTTCACCTAAATGACCTATCACGAAGATAAACTCTTTTATACCATAGGTTTTAAATTGTTCTAGTTGACGTAAAAGAAGTGGTTTCCCCAATACAGGTACCATCGCTTTTGGGATTTTATCACCTGTAACAGAGGCAAGTCTTGTGCCTTTACCTCCTGCCATGATTACAGCTTTCATTTCTGTAATACCGCCTCAATTGTCTTATAGACAGCCTCATCGCTTGTCATACTTGCTTTCCATCCTGTTGAATGGATTTTATCAAGATTATACATAAAGACTGGTACATCTCCCTTCCAGCCTGCTTTACCACCTGTATAATGGAACGCTACATCTTCTAGGCCCATCACTTCACAAACCATCTTAGCGATATCTGTAACGGAAGTACTGGAATGATCGCCTACATTATAAATCGTTACCCCTTCTTCTACCTTCTCATAGTTTTCCATAATACAATTTATTAAATCTAAGACATATAGATAAGGTTTCGTTTGTAGACCATCTCCTAAGATTTCTAATTCCTTTGGATTCTTCTTTAATTTCTTAATAAAATCAAAGATTACCCCATGGGTTAAACGTGGTCCTATTACATTAGGAAAACGGAAGATTAAAGAATGCATATGGTTCATATAAGAATATGCATGGATTAAACTTTCAGATCCTAATTTACAAGCTCCATAATAGGAGATTGGTTCAAGTGGTGCATAATTTTCATACATTTCTTCTCCATGTGCGTCTCCATAGACAGCACTTGTGGAACAAAAGAAGAACTTCTTGATGTCATAGATGCGCATACATTCTAATAGATGAAAAGTCGTTGTATACGTATTCTTATACTCTATTTGAGGATTTAAAGCACTTTTTTGAATATCTGAATTTGCGGCCATATGAAATACATATTCCGGTTTTTCTTTTTCAAAGATACCCTTTAAAACTTCAAAATCCGTTAAGTCTTCTTCATACATGGAAAACTTAGGGTTATTGAATAGATGCTGAATATTTTTATTAGAACCAATAAAATAGTTATCTACACAAATAACTTCATGTCCTTTATCAATGAGGGCATCGATTAAATGACTCCCAATAAAACCTGCTCCACCTGCGACTAATACTTTCATACTTAATCCCAATATTTATCTCCAATATAAACGATGGAAGCTCCATCATTTTCAAATGCGAAATCAAACTTTCTTAAACCAAGAGCGTTTGTGAGTGCTTCTTGTTTTTCTTTTGGACAATAGAAGAGAAAGAAACCTCCCCCTCCTGCACCTAATAACTTTCCACCAACTGCACCATTTTGAAGTGCCTTTTGATAGATTTCATCAAAGGATGAATTTGTAATACTACTCGCTAATTCTTTCTTTAGCATCCATCCTTCATGAAGATATTCACCAAATCTAGAAATATCATTCTTATTTAAAGATTCTCGCATACTCTCTGCGAGTCCACACATCTTCTTAAGGTTTTCTACTTTATCTTGTTGTTTGGAGTTAGAGGATTGTTCCTTGAGGATTTCTGTTGCATCATGAGTTACTCCTGTATAATACATCACAAGGTTCTCTTCTAATTCCTTTTTAACACTCGATTTCATTAAGATCGGTTCAACCGATACACTACCGTCTTGGTTAAAACGATAGAATTTTAAACCACCATAAGCTGCTGCATATTGATCTTGTTTACCAATTGGTTTGTTTAACTTCTCTAATTCCACCATACAAGCTTCTCTAGCGAGTTTTTCCTTAGAGGCAAACTTTCCTTGATAGGAATATAAAGAGTGCAATAAACCGACTGTAAATGTACTAGAAGAGCCAAGTCCTGTACCAGATGGTACATCTGCTGTAGAACCTATTTCTACCCCATGAATTCCCATATCTTTTAAAACACAATGAAAGATTGAATGTTGAATCTCATCAATGGAATTGACGAGTTCATTTTGAGAATACTTTAAAAGTGTTTGATTGTTATGAAAATAAGGGTGAATCGTAATAAAAATATATTTATTAATTGTTGTGCTTAAAACACAACCTCCATGTTCTTCATAAAATGCAGGTACATCACTACCTCCCCCTGCAAAACTAATACGAAATGGTGTCTTTGTAATAATCATATATGCCTCTCAACATTAATCATTGTACCATACTTAAGCCTTAATTTGATTTTTAGAAGTACTTAACAGGGAACTCAACTCTTTCTTACAAAAGATATAAGTGAAGACACTTATATCTGTCAAAGAAAGGAGTTGAAAATATGTCATATATAACATATAATAAAAATACCAAAACATATACTGTTCAGTATTTTGGCACGAATAACTATTATCCAGTTTATGAATTTATTCTATCCATCAAGGATAGAAAACTTCAAAGTAAGACGATGCAAACAATTACTTTGTTAGAAAACAATGGATATAATCTTAGAATGCCACATAGTAAATATTTGCAAGATGGAATCTATGAACTACGAACAAAGCAAGGATCTAACATTACAAGAATATTATACTTTTTTGATGAAAATCGAATTATCCTAACAAACGGTTTTATAAAAAAAGAGCAGAAAACACCAAAACAAGAAATCAATATAGCAATAAAAAATAGAAAAATATATTTTGAAAGGAGTAAATAATGAAACAACTTACACATGATGAAGTTTTACAAGAACTACTTCAAGATGAAGAATTCAAAAAAGAATATGTCGCTTGGCAACCTCTCTATAGTTTTTGGGATGCTTTCTATCAAGCTAGATCATCTATTAATCTTACCCAACAAGAATTAGCGAAAAGAAGTGGTATTAGTCAATCCAATATTAGTAAAATTGAAAAAGGTATTTATAACCCTTCTTTAAAAACACTAAAGCGTTTAGCTGATGCAATGGATATGCATATTGAGATTAAGTTTGTGCCTAATAAATAAACACCTCTAATAACACATCAAAATAGAACGTATGAGAAATCATACGTTTTTTTATGGGGAATTTGTCTATTACATCCAAATAATATGAGTGAAAGGAAAAAATATTGCGATTATGAGATATATCTCATATTATATAAATGAACAATTGGAGGAATAAACATCAATGAAAAGAAAGAAATATTTAAACTCTACAGATTTTGAGGATTATTTCCAAAAGATGTTAAATATTGATTCTTCGTTTAAAGAAGAATGGGAAAATTACCAACCTGAATATGAAGCAATGAAAGCTGTACTTGATGCTCGCCTTTCAAACAATTTATCCCAAAGTGAACTCGCTACTATTTCTGGTATTAATCAATCTGAAATTAGTAAGATTGAAAGTGGAACTCGTAATCCATCCATAAAAATATTAAGAAAAATCGCTAATGCGATGAATATGCATATTGAGATTAAGTTTGTGCCTAATAAATAAAAAGCCCTATTCAGGGCGTTCTTGTATCCTTGTGATAGAAACTGCACGATTTGTATTCTCATCAATTTCTATTACACATCCACAGATGATGGCAGGTCCATCCGCTGGAGTAAAATGTGTTTTCTCATTCTTTATAATCTTACTGATAATCTCTTCTGCATCTCTACCAATGATACTATCATA
>CADBUH010000228.1 GCA_902797775.1 uncultured Erysipelotrichaceae bacterium
CCCGCCATCGCTAAACTACCAAAGGAATTAATATAGGATTGAATTAACATATTCGAAATATCAATCACACTTCCTTGCATCGCTGTAGGAAAACCTTGTCTTATAATCATCTCTAATTCATCAAAGTCAATTCTTAATTTTGAAAAGGATAATTTCACAACCGAATCCTTTCGTATGAGTTGTAAGAAGACAAGTACCATACTTACTACTTGTGATAGTACGGTCGCTAAAGCTGCCCCATCTACCCCCATATGAAAGACAGTCACAAATAACACATCTAAAATGACATTTAAGATGGAACTAATCATCAAATAATAAAGTGGATGACGACTATCACCACTAGCTTGTAAGATACCCACAAACATGTTGTAGAGGATTAAAGCCCATGAACCTGAGAAATAGATTCTTAAATAAAGTAAGGCATCTTCATAAACATTAAGTGGTGTCTTAGTCCAAGTCAAAATAAAAGGTGCTAAGAAGATTCCTACCAGTGTCATTAGAATTCCTATAAAGACTCCTAATATCGCAGCTGTATGAACCGCACGGGTTGTAAGGTCTTGGTCTTTCGCACCAATGTGTCTAGCAATTATAACACCTGCTCCTTGTGAGAAACCTACCGAGAACCCAATAATAAGATAAATAAAGGCACTGGTAGAACTAACTGCAGCTAAGGCACTACTCCCTAAGTAGTTTCCTACAATTAAGGAGTCTACAGTGTTATAGAGTTGTTGAAAAAGATTCCCAATGAAGATGGGAATCGCAAAATAGATTATCTTTTTTCGGAAGTCACCTTCCGTCATACTATAGCTATTGTTCATGGTTTAATAATTGAAATCTAGGAACGATTGTTCCATCCTCTAATTTGACACTTTCAATAAACATATCATAGGGTCTAACCCAAATATGTTCTTCTGCTAAATCTTGATAAATAACTACTTCTTCTAATGTTTCTGAATGTTTACCAACCCCAAGAATCTTATATTGATTCCCTTTATAGTGTTGGTATAGTTGACCTTTTTTAACTTCCATTACTTTAGATCATCAAGATCATTTAAGAGGTCTTTTAACTTCTTAAGTTCTTCAACGGACATTGTAATACCTTTACCCATACGACGTTCACCATCATTCATGGTTGTCCAGTTTCTTAAATCATATACAGGATTTGCACCATTATAAGAAATTAAATTTAATTCCTTTGTATACTTATTACCAGTACTAGATTCATTCTCTCCTAATTGTCCAAATTCTTGTAATACATCATACTTAAATTCTCTTGGCATACGAATTACCCCCTATAAATAGTATTTAAATATATAAGTACTATATATCTAAATATGGTATTCGTCTAGTGCATTTTCATGGAAGATTGTATGTTTTTTAGCGTATTTAGGGCATTTTCAGCCTCTTCATCCCCATAATAGACTTCATAGATTAGATTATTATCTACTAAGATCAGTTCATTATGTACCTTTAATTCTTCATCTAGATATGCCCCTAAATACCCCTTATATTCTTTATCATTTACTTCCATTTCAAAGGAAGAATCCGGTTCAATCACCATTTTTCCTTCATATTTCTCTTCAAAAGAAGCTATTTTATCTTCTAAAGAGATTGACCCTTTTGAAATACGAATATATGGTTCTTTCTCCATTTCATTAAGATAAATTGTGGTAATTCCCTTTTCATCAATCACAACTTTCTCTTTATCATCATAGGAAAAGGAAAAACCCATCGAACTATCAATTGTTTCTACGAGTTCTTCTTTCGGTTCTTGGATGGTTTCTTCGGGTCTATTATTTTGTGTACATCCAAGTAACCATAAGGTTATGAGTACTAAAATTTTACTTCTTTTGCGTTTCTTCATAAGCCTCATTAATAATACGTAATGCATTTAAAGTTCTAGGATAGCCAATAAATGGAATACAGGTAGAAATGACTTTGATTAAGAATGCTTTATCATTTCCGAGTCCTAAATTCGCCATTGTATGACTCTTTAATTGTGGTTCACAACCACCTTGTGCATATAAATAACAGAAGGTCATTAACTCTCTTTCCGCATCATTTAATCCATTTCTTGTATAGTAATCCCCAAAACAGTTCTTTACTAAGAATTGATTAATATGTCGACTTTCTTCTGGTCCACTTTGACCAAAGCCCTTCATATGTGGTCCAAAGAGATCAATTTGTTTTTGTTCACCGGTTTCATAACGGGTTTCCATGGTATTGGTGGCTTGAGGAGGTAATGGAAGTTCTATACCCTTCTTTTTAAAGACTTCATTCATACATGGAATAAATGGTTTCACTCTTCCATATCCTAAATAATCAACCCCTTGATATACAATCTCACGAATCTTTATTTCAGATACGCCCATATTTAAACTCGCTTCTACCATCTCTTCAAATAGGTCAATTCCTTGACATCCTAATAGAACAGCTAAGATACACATAAAGCGTGTTTCTTCAGGTAGTTCTTGACCTTTTTCATTTACCACTTCATCATAAGCAAAGTTATAAAAGCGTTCGATAAATTCAGGATCACTTTCTTCAATTGGTTCCTGAATACCCATTTTTTCTACATATTTTTTTGCGTTTTCTGTAATCATTTTACTTCTCCTAATTCATATCTATTTTACCAAAAAGAAAAAGAATGGTTGAACCATTCTTAGAAATCAATTGGTGCGGATGACAGGACTTGAACCTGCATGCTTTAGGGGCACTAGCGCCTGAAGCTAGCGCGTCTGCCAATTCCGCCACATCCGCA
>CADBUH010000229.1 GCA_902797775.1 uncultured Erysipelotrichaceae bacterium
GATCAAATCCAATCCGAACAATCTTCTCGTTTCTTAGGAAAGAGAAATCGAAATATTATTATCTTAGTAGAAGATGAAATTGAAGTACCAGAAACACATCGTTGGTTAACCCTAGGCCAAATCAAACAACTGATGCGTTATGACAATATCATCAATATGGATACACGTTCGGTAATCTCTTGTATCCCTTTTGCCTTACGAAATTATACTTCCAAAGAATTAGAAGAAGTAAAAGGCTTATTTACGAAAGAAGCTTTCTATCATTCCATGTTTAGTGATGAAAGTGGCGAAAGTGTTATGAAGATGTATCAATATATGAATGATTTTAAGATGCATCACACCTACAAAAGAGAATTAAAAGATTTAAATCATTTAGAAGGATGGGTATTCCAAGATGGGGAATATCGTTCTGAAAATGGTAGTTTTAAGATTGTATATTGCGATATAAAGACAGAAGATCGAGAAGTTCATGAATGGTCACAACCTCTTCTAGAAGCCGTTGGAAAGAGTGAATTTGGATTACTCTATTGTATTAATGAATCCAATACGATGGAATTCTTAGTCCAAGCTAAAAGTGAAGTGGGTTGTTTTGATCAAATTGAAATTGCCCCAAGTATTCAAAAAGAACCGAATAAACTTCATATCCAAAATGAAGTGGATCAACTCTTCTTTGACAATTTAGAGAAGAAGCAAAATATTGAATTTAGAGGTTTATTCTCAGAAGAAGGTGGCCGTTTCTACCATGAAGAAAACTGGAATACCATCATGAAAGTAAATAAGGAAGAATTATCCCATCTACCAGAAGGTTATTTCTGGGTTGATTTTCATACCCTCAATACCTTAATTCAATTCAATAATTGTTTAAATATTCAATTAAGAAACTTAATATCTATTTTAGACATTTAAGGAGAATCATATGGAATACTTTACACTTAATAATGGGATTAAAATGCCTATGTTAGGGTTTGGAACCTCTAATTTAAAAGGCATGGAATGTCAAAATGCGGTAAGAGATGCGATTGAAGTTGGCTATCGTCATATTGATACCGCAAGTTCTTATTATAATGAAAAAGCAGTTGGACGTGGAATCAAAGATAGTGGTATTAACCGTGAAGAGTTATTCATCACTGTAAAAGTATGGCCATCCCACTACGTGGAAGCACATAAATCCATTGAAGACTCCTTTCGTCGTCTTCAAATCGATTACGCAGATATGGCCATTGTGCACCATCCATGTGGTGACTATGATGCTTGCTACCAAGCATTTGAAGAACTCTATAACGATGGAAAGATTAAATCCATTGGTTTATCAAACTTCTCCATTCCTCAAATCCAACATTTCTTAGATGACTATACGATTAAACCTTCTTTAGTAACCGTTGAAGCTCATCCATATAACTCCCAATATATTCTTCAAGAATATTTAGAAAAATACAATTTAGTCATGGAAGCTTGGTATCCATTAGGACATGGGGATAAAAACCTTATCCAAGAACCAATCATCTTAAGCTTAAGTAAAAAATATAAGAAGTCCCCTGTTCAAATTATCCTTCGTTGGCATATTCAAATGGACCATTCTGTTTTACCTTCTTCTAAAAATAAAGATCATATCTTTGATAACTATAATATCTTTGATTTCAACATTGAAAGAGAAGATATGGGTAAAATTGCCCAATTAAATAAAAATCAACTCTATAAAGAATTTGATGATGCGATGTGGAATCGCTTCTTAGATTGGCATCCAGATTTTGACGATCAAGAATAATAGGAGGTTCTTATGGCTCGTAAGAAAATCACCCTACTACACTCCAACGATTTGCATGGAGACTTTTTGTCGAAGAATAGTAACGGTATTGAAACTGGTGGTTTATCACGTCTTAGTGCTTATATCAAGAAAGTACGAAAAGAAGAAGAGAATACCATCTACGCTATTGCGGGAGATATGTTTCGTGGTTCCATCATTGATTCCGAATACATGGGACTATCTACCATTGATTTAATCAATGTCTTACAACCAGATGTCGCTACCATTGGAAATCATGAAGTTGATTACGGGTTAGCCCATCTTTTATTCCTAGAAAAATGTGCGACCTTCCCTATCATTAACGCAAATATGTTTGTGACAATGAATAACGCACGACTATTTCAACCCTATTTAAATATTGAAATCGATGGTTTACGTATCTTATTCATTGGTATATTAACCGAAGAAGTAATCGCTTCTACAAAACAAGAAAAGATTATCGGAACTTTCGTAGATATTGAAGAAGCTGCAAAAGAAATCGGCGTTATTTGCGATAACTATCGTACAAAGAATACCGATATCACAATCCTTTTAACACACATTGGAATTGAAGAAGATCGTAAACTCGCTCAATTATTA
>CADBUH010000230.1 GCA_902797775.1 uncultured Erysipelotrichaceae bacterium
ACTGACTTCTCCATGACTTCTTCTTCTGGTATATAAGGTGGATTACAAACCAATACATCAAATTTAATATCTTTCTCTAGGAAAGGTTTCAACATATCTCCTTGTAAGAAAGAGATGGTAGCTTCATTTTGGGTGGCGTTGTATTTTGCGACTTCAAGAGCTTCCTTTGAGATATCACTCGCATACATCTTGAGACGACTTTCTTCTTTCTGTAAAGTAATCGCAATCGCTCCACTTCCCGTTCCTACATCCACACAATTTAATTCTTTTTCTTCTTGGAAGATTGCATCGATACGGGATAAGATCTTCGCACATAATTCTTCTGTTTCTTCTCTAGGAATTAATACTTCATTCGATACTTTCATCTTATAGCCATAGAACCATGAATAACCTAAGACATGTGCCATTGGTTCATCTAATAGAATTCTTTCCATTCCTTCTTTAAATTCTTTTTCTAACTCTTCTGGCATTTCTTCTTCATAATGAAGATATAAGTTATAACGTTCTCTTTGACTTAATTCCACAAGAAAAGCCATCACTGTTTCTACAGGGATGTCTTTTTTCTCACATAAGTGTTCATACTCTTTTACACACTCACGAAATGTGCTCACGCTTCACTACTCTCCAATTTCTTCTTTTCTTCCTCTTCTTGTAGACCCGCAATCACATCATCTAGTTTTCCTTCCATGATACGATCGAGTTGGGTAATGGTTAAACCAATACGATGATCGGTAACTCTATTTTGCGGATAGTTATAGGTACGAATCTTTTCACTACGATCACCTGTACCAATCTTCGCTCTACGAATCTTTCCTTCTTCCTCTTCCTTAATACGTTTATATTCTTCATAAACACGTGCACGTATTAAACGCATTGCGGTTTCTCTATTTTCAATTTGGCTTCTACCTTCTTGGCAGTTTACCGTAATACCAGTAGGAAGGTGCACAATACGAACCGCACTATCGGTTTTATTGATATGTTGTCCACCTGCACCACTTGCACGATGGGTTTCAATCGTTAAATCCTTTTCATCAATTTCAATATCTTCTTCTTCCGCTTCTGGTTGGCATAGAACCGTCGCTGTAGAAGTATGTACACGTCCTTGGGATTCTGTCTTAGGAACACGTTGTACACGATGTGTACCAGATTCAAACTTTAAATATTTATAGACATCTGTTCCTTTTACTGAAAAGATGATTTGGCTAAAGCCTCCAGCTTCGGAAACACTCGCTTCCAAGACTTGGACTTTCCATCCCATATTTTCTGCGTATTTGGTATACATACGATAGAGATCACCAGCGAAGATATTTCCTTCATCTCCACCTGCTCCTCCACGTATTTCCATAATCACATCATGGTCATCATCTGGATCTCTTGGAATTAATAGTTTTTGAATATGAGCTAAGAGTTCTTCTCTTCTAGGTTCACACTCTTCAAGTTCCATCTTCGCCATCTCTTTGAGTTCTTCATCTTCATCCCCAAGCATCTCTTGTGCTTGTTCGATGCGAGAATCTAATTCTTTTAACTCTTTCCAAGCTTCTACAGCACCTGTAAGTTGTGCTTGTTTCTTTGATAGTTTAGTTAGTTCTTTTGGGTTCTTTAAAACCTCATCTGAAACTAATTTGTCACTAATTTCATTGTATTGTTTTTCAATTTCAATTAATTTTTCACGAATTGCGTCCATCTTCTTTTCCTCCTTTACAATTACTCGATAAAAAGAATAAGACGCTACTCAAATGGATTCTTTAAACGTACTGGTTTTCCAATCACTTCATGACAATGACGACAACGTGCTTCATAAGATTCTTTCGCACCTACTAAGATAAGTGGATCATCCCATTGTGCAGGTTTTCCATCCACAATACGTTGTGTCCTTGTGGCAGGTGCCCCACACTTCACACACACTGCGGTTAACTTGGTCACAAATTCTGCTGTCGTTAATAAGGTAGGCATAACTCCAAAAGGTTCTCCTCTAAAGTTTGTGTCTAATCCTGCTACCATGACACGAATTCCTCTTCCTGCTAAGATATCACAAACTTCAATGATATCTTCATCTAAGAATTGAACTTCATCCACAGCGACTACTTCGGTATCATCTTTTACATGGTCTAAGATATCCGCTGCTTTATCAATGAGGATTGATTCTACTTGGCTTCCTGCATGCGAAGCTACTTTATTTTCACTATAACGGTTATCAATACGTGGTTTAAAAACTAAAATATTTTGTTTCGCAAACTCCAATACTTTAATTCTACGTATTAATTCTTCTGTCTTTCCCGCAAACATACAGCCAGATATTACTTCTAACCATCCTTTACGATATTGTTTATACATCTCACTCATAATCTTCATCCTCACTTGTGTTCGTTCTTTTTAGTTGGCGAATCGCACGCTCTTCAATTTGTCTAACTCTTTCCTTTGAAATCTTTAATTCTTCTCCTACTTGGTCTAAGGTATCTGGCGTACCATCATTTAGACCAAATCGTAAGATTAAGACTTTACGATCTCTTTCTGGTAACTTTTGAAGCATTTTCCATATCGCATCTTTACGATATTCTCTTTCTGCATATTCTTCTGGACTTAATTCATCATCATTCTCAATTAAATCCACAAGTTCTGTATCTCCATCTTCTCCTCTAGGTTCTGCTAGAGATACAAGGGTTGGATTTAGAAGGAATAATTCTTCGACCTTCTTTGCGTCAATGGTCGAATATTTCTCTCCTTCTTCTTGAAGTTTCTTCGCAATCTCTTCATAAGTAGGATTACGATCTAATTCTTGCATTAGGTTTGTCTCAATACGTTGCACTTTCGCAATCAAATCATTTGTATGAACTGGAATACGAATCTCTTTACCTTGGTTTACAATTGCCCGCATCATCTTTTCACGAATCCAATAGGACGCAAAGGTAGATAACTTAAATCCTTTCTTATAATCAAATTTATCAATCGCTGTCATTAATCCAATATTTCCTTCTTGAATTAAATCTAAGAAGGATAATGGAGATCCACTCTTCACAAATTTCTTTGCGTAATAGACAACGAGTCTTAAATTACTATTAATTAATGTCTCTTTGGCGCTTTCATCGCCCTCTTCCATCTTTTTGGCATATTCAATTTCTTCACTAGGAGTTAATAAAGGATAGCGTCCAATCATATTCAGATAGGCTTTCGCTGCATCTTTTACACTTCCTTTACTTTCTACCTCTTCCTCTTTCATGAGATTATCGTTATCAACTTCTTCAATAATCTCATCCATATCTACATCACTAATTTCAATATGGTCTAAAAGTTGAAGGGTTTCTTGTTCAGAAAGATGTTCTTGTTCAGCAAATTCAAAAACTTCCTCCTCGGTGATAATGTCATCTTGGGAAGCTAAGAATTTATTAACGAGTTCTTGAATTTTTTTCTTTGCCATAGAATGATTCCTTTATAAACACTGTTACTATTATATCCTATCTTAGAAGAAAAAAGAGACCATTTGGTCTCTATTTCTCTACTTAAGTCCGTATTTCTTATTGAAGCGTTCTACACGTCCTTGTGCTTGTGCGAATCTCTGACGTCCTGTATAGAAAGGATGGCAGTTTGAGCAAGTATCAACTTTGATTTCTTTTACCGTTGAACCTGTTTCAAATTCAGAACCACAACTTGTGCAAACAACTTTTGTCTTAAAGTAGTTTGGATGTATCTCTTTCTTCATAATAATTCTCCCTTCTGCCTTAAACCTCATGCGGGTTTAAAGAAAGTGCATAAACAATATTATCATAAGGTTATTGCCCTTGCAAGAGCGTTTTAATCAATCATTTCGCGATAAATACGTGCCCCTAAACGCTTTAATTTACCATCAATATCATCATATCCGCGATCAATATGG
>CADBUH010000231.1 GCA_902797775.1 uncultured Erysipelotrichaceae bacterium
ACAAAAAGTTAGCCCAATTGGCATGCGTGTAGGTGTCATTCGTGATTGGGAATCAAGATGGTACGCAGATAAAGCTAAATATGGTGACCTTCTAAATGAAGACATCAAAATCCGTACGCTAATTGAAAAAGAATTAAAAGATGCTTATGTATCTCGCATTGAAATCGAACGTACTTCTGAACAAGATTGTAAAGTAGTTATCCGTTGTGCTAGACCAGGTGCAGCAGTTGGTAAATACACAAAGAAGAGTGAATCAAAAGCAGAAGCTCGTAAAGATGGAAAAGAAAGAATTGAATTACTAAAAGAAAGTTTAACAAAACTTACTGGTGGTAAAAATATCAAGGTTGAAATCGTTCAAATTGCAAATCCAGATTTAGATGCAACAATCGTTGCTAGACATATCTGTGAACAATTAGAACAACGTCAATCCTTCCGTATTGCACAAAAGAAAGCAATCCAACAAACAATGCGTTCTGGTGCAAAAGGAATTAAAACATTAGCTTCTGGACGTTTAGGTGGTGCAGAAATCGCTCGTTCAGAAGGTTACTCACAAGGTGTAGTTCCACTTCATACACTACGTAGTGATATTGACTATGCAGCAGATGAAGCACATACAACTTATGGGAAATTAGGTGTAAAGGTTTGGATCTGTCGTGGTGAAGTATTACCTGGACAAATGGTTAAAGAACCTGAAGCACCACAAAATGGTGGTAGAAATGATCGTCGTGGACGTACAGGAAGAAATGATCGTCGTACACGTCGTCCAGCAAAACCTACTGAGGAACAAGCAAGTGCTCCAGTTGAGCAAGTCGCAAGTGCTCCAGAAGTAGTAGAGGCTGCACCAACCCCTGAAGTAGTAGAGGGAGGTAATGAATAATTATGTTAATGCCTAATAGAACAAAATATAGAAGACCTCATCGCATTAGTTATGAAGGTCGTGCAAAAGCAGGACGTGAAGTAACATTCGGTGAATACGGACTTGTAGCAGATGAAGGTGCATACGTAAGTAGTAACCAAATCGAAGCTGCACGTATTGCGATGACACGTTATATGGATCGTGGTGGTAAAGTTTGGATTAAAATATTCCCACACTTAGCACGCACAAAGAAACCTCTCGAAGTACGTATGGGTTCTGGTAAAGGTGCTCCTGATCATTGGGTAGCCGTTGTACAACCTGGAAGAGTTCTCTTCGAGATTGGTGGAGTAAGCGAAGAAGTAGCACGTGAAGCGCTACGTCTTGGGGCTCACAAGCTCTGTGTAAAGACTCGCTTTGTAAAAAGAGCGGAGGGTAAATAAACATGAATGTAAAAGAAATTAGAGATTTAAGTAACGAAGAACTTGAAAAAGAGATGGTTGCGCTAAAGGAAGAACTCTATAACCTCCGTTTTGCTCAAGCAACTGGTGGTTTAGAAAACCCAGCGCACATGAAAGATATTCGTAAGACAATTGCACGTATTAAAACAGTTATTACAGAACGTGCAAACAATGAATAAAGGAGGGCAAGGAAATGGAAAGAAATAGTCGTAAAGTGTTACGCGGCGTAGTCGTTTCTGACAAGATGGATAAAACAATCGTTGTCAAAATCGAAACCACGAAAAGTCATCCTTTATATGGAAGACATGTAAAGTATTCCGAAAAATTTAAAGCACATGACGAGAACAACGAAGCAAGTGTTGGAGATACAGTAGAGATTATGGAAACAAGACCTCTATCTAGAGATAAACACTTCCGTCTCGTTAAGATTGTTGAAAAAGCAGTAATTCTATAGAGCACTAGGAGGAGAAAGCTATGATTCAAAACGAAAGTAGATTGAAGGTTGCTGATAATACTGGTGCCAAAGAGTTACTAGTAATCCGCTGCCTTGGTGGTAGTAGACGTAGATCAGCAAACGTAGGTGATGTCGTAGTATGTACCGTTAAACATGCAATTCCAAATGGTTCTGTTAAAGAAGGACAAGTTGTAAAGTGTGTTATCGTACGTACGGTATATGGCTTACGTAGAGAAAATGGTAGTTATATTAAATTTGATGAAAATGCTGCAGTCATCATTAAGGATGATATGACTCCACAAGGAACACGTATTTTTGGCCCTGTAGCTAGAGAACTTCGTGATAAAGGTTACATGAAGATCGTATCTTTAGCTCCAGAGGTACTATAAGGAGGTCGCAATTATGAAAATTAAAACTGGTGATACTGTTATCGTAAAAAGCGGCCACTATAAAGGCACAACAGGTGAAGTAAAAGCAGTTAACCGTAAGACAAATAAGATTATTGTTGAAGGGGTTAACATTGTAAAGCAAGCGTTAAAACCAACGCAAGCAAATCCTGATGGTGGCATTATTGAACATGAAGCAGCAATTGATGCATCTAACGTTATGCTCTATGACTCTAAAGCAAAAGCTGGAGTTAAGATTAAAGCTGGCGTTGATAAGAATGGAAAAAAGATTCGTGTAAATGCGAAGACTGGAAAAGAAATTAAGGGAGGCAAGAAGTAATGAATCGTCTTGAACAAAAGTATACAGAAACCGTTAAGCCTGCCTTAATGAAAGACTTTAATTACACTTCTCCAATGCAATGTCCAAAGTTAGAAAAAATCGTTATCAACTTTGGAGTAGGAGATGCAATCACAAATCCTAAGTTATTAGAAGAAGCAGTAAGTGAATTAACACAAATTTCTGGTCAAAAACCAGTCATCACAAAAGCTAAGAAATCGATTGCGAACTTCAAATTACGTGAAGGTATGGCAATTGGTTGTAAGGTTACACTACGTGGAGAAAGAATGTATGACTTCTTAGATAAGTTAATCAACATCTCCTTACCACGTGTAAGAGACTTCCGTGGTGTATCTGGAACTGCATTTGATGGACGTGGGAACTACACATTAGGTGTTAAAGAACAACTAATCTTCCCAGAAATCAACTTCGATAAAGTTGGAAAGATTCGTGGAATGGATGTAGTTATCGTAACAACAGCGAAAACAAATAAAGAAGCATACGCTCTACTCGAAGGATTAGGTATGCCATTTGCAAAGAAGGAGGGCTAAGACATGGCAAAGACATCACAAAAAGTTAGACAAAGTCGACCAGCAAAGTTCTCTTCTCGTGCATATACACGTTGTGAACGTTGTGGAAGACCACATTCCGTATTAAGTAAATATAAGTTATGCCGTATTTGCTTCAGGGAATTAGCTTATAAAGGTCAAATCCCTGGTGTTAAGAAGGCTAGTTGGTAAAGGAGGAACGAACTATGAATATGACAGATCCAATCGCTGATATGCTTACAAGAATTCGTAATGGTGTACAAGCGAACATGGAAACGGTAGAAGTTGCTCCTGTATCTAAAGTAAAAGTAGAAATCGCAAGAATTCTAAAACAAGAAGGATACATTACGAACTATTCCGTTTCTGGTGAAGGTATTGAAAAGAAAATGACAATCACATTGAAATATGGACCTGAGAAACAAAAAGTTATCAGTGGTATCAAACGTATTTCAAAACCAGGACTACGCGTTTATGCAAAACAAAACGCAATTCCAAAGGTCCTCAATGGACTTGGCATCGCGATCATCTCTACCTCTCAAGGTATGATGACAGATAAGGATGCTCGTAAGAACCATGCGGGTGGCGAAGTCATCGCCTACGTTTGGTAATAAAGAAAGGAAAGTATATATGTCACGTATCGGAAATAAGACGATTACCATTCCTGCCGGTGTAGAAGTTACAATCAACGAAGGTAATGAGGTGACAGTAAAAGGACCTAAGGGAACTCTTACTCGTAAATTCTCTAGCTTAATGGGAATCGAAAACAAGGATGGCGTAATTACTGTTACACGTCCTAATGAAGAAAAACATACAAAACAATTACATGGCACAACACGTGCTTTACTCGCTGCAATGATTAATGGATGTCATGAAGGTTATACCAAGACATTACAAATCGTAGGTATTGGTTACCGTGCAGCATTACAGGGCAAAAAACTTACATTAGGTTTAGGTTTCTCTCACCCAGTTGAGTTTGAAGTACCTAGTGATCTAACAGTTGAAGTTCCTGATGCAAATACAATCAATGTTTCTGGAATTGATAAACAAAGAGTTGGTCAATTCGCTGCTGTAGTTAGAGCTAGCAAGAAACCAGAACCATATGGTGGTAAGGGAATTCGTTATAAGGATGAGCATGTACGTCGTAAAGAAGGTAAGACGGCTGCTGCTAAGAAGTAATAGGAAGGAGTACGCGAGATGATTAAGAAGACAAAAAAGAATGAAGAACGTATTCGTCGTCACAAAAGAGTGCGTCGCATTGTAAGCGGAACTCCTGAGTGCCCAAGATTAAATGTATTCCGTTCAAATAAACACATCTATGCACAAGTGATAGATGATACAACAGGAACTACATTATGTGCTTCTAGTACAGAAGTTCTAAAGATTAAAAATGGTGGCAATATTGAAGCTGCGAAACAAGTAGGTGCAGATATTGCGAAGAAGTGTCTTGAAGCTAAGATTGAAAACGTACGTTTCGATCGTGGTGGATATGTATATCATGGTAGAGTCCAAGCGTTAGCTGATGCAGCACGTGAAGCAGGCTTAAAATTCTAGGGGAAAGGAGAGAACAAATATGGCTGAACAAAATAATCGTAAACAACCAAGAAGACCTCGTGAACCAAAAGAGTTCGAAGATGTCGTTGTCTCCATTAACCGTGTAAGTAAGACTGTTAAAGGTGGACGTAGAATGCGTTTCTCTGCATTAGTTGTTGTAGGGGACAAAAAAGGAAGAGTTGGATTTGGAATGGGTAAAGCTGCAGAAGTTCCTGATGCAATTAAGAAAGCAACAGAAGCTGCAAATAAATCTGTAATCCGTGTTCAACTTGTTGAAGATAACCGTACGGTTCCACACATGGCAAAAGGTATCCATGGTGCAAGTACAGTTATGTTAAAACCAGCTGCTCCTGGTACTGGAGTTATCGCTGGTGGTGCTGTTCGTTCAATTCTTGAACTTGCAGGTATCAGTGACGTACTTTCTAAAGTTATTGGTAGCCGTACAGCAGTTAATGTTGTTCGTGCAACATTCGATGCATTAGAGAGTATGCGTACAGTTAATCAGGTTGCGAAGAATCGTGATCTTAAAGTGAAAGAAGTTAGATAAGGAGGCACACCATGAAGTTGAATGAATTGAAACCAACCGAAGGTGCACGTTTTACAACAAAAAGATTAGGACGTGGACAAGGAAGTGGCCAAGGCAAAACTGCTGGTAAAGGTCATAAGGGTCAAAATGCACGTAGTGGCGGAGGCGTCGCTATTGGCTTCGAAGGTGGACAAACACCTCTTTACAAACGTATCCCTATGCGTGGATTCACTAATATGAATCGTAAAGAATATGCGATTGTAAATGTTGAATCATTAAATTGTTTCGATGATGGTGCAACAGTAGATTTCGCTGCATTAAAAGAAGCAGGACTTGTTAAGAAGAGTTTAGATGGATTAAAAATTCTAGGCAGTGGCAAGTTAGAAAAGAAATTAACAGTTCGCGCAAATAAATTTACTAAGACAGCTCAAAAAGCCATTGAAGAAGCAGGCGGAACAGCAGAGGTATTGTAATTATGTTGTCGACGTTTGTTAGCTTCTTCAAGAATAAAGATATTCGTAATCGAATTCTCTTTACATTGGCGATGCTACTAGTCTATCGCATAGGAGCAGCTATCCCAGTGCCAGGCGTAAATGCAGAAATACTCTCGGCACAAATTGCGGATAACTCAATCTTAAGTATGATGAACTTGCTAGGTGGTGGTGCATTCGAAAGAATGTCTGTCTTCGCACTCGGTGTAGGACCATACATCACTGCAAGTATTATCATTCAGTTATTAAGTATGGATGTTATTCCTGCTCTTACTGAACTAGCTAAGTCTGGTCAATCAGGAAGAACAAAGATTGATCAAATCACACGTTATCTAGGGGTTGTACTTGCGTATGTGCAAGCCTTCTCTATGGTATATGGGTTTGATAGACAATACCGAATTCTAGAAAATAACAACCTATCTTCATACTTATTTATCGCTACAATCCTTACAGCAGGTGTTATGTTCTTGCTATGGATTGGAGATCGTATCAGTATGAGAGGAATTGGAAACGGTATTTCAATCATCATCTTTGCAGGAATTGTATCAAATATGCCAGCTAACTTTGTACAAGTTTATAACATCTTAGTTAGTGGTACTAGCCAAGGTGCTGTATTCAGTGGCGTATTACAGTTTGCACTCTATTGTGTATTGTACTTATTGATTATTGTAGGCGTTGTTATTATGCAACTTGCAGTACGTAAGATTCCAATCCAATATAGTTCAAGTTCGAATGTAAGAGGTGGTAATGATATTACTTATCTTCCATTCAAAATTAATTCAGCAAGCGTAATTCCTGTTATCTTTGCTTCTGCAATTATGACAGCACCACAGATTGTTCTAAGTTTCTTCAATCAAGAAGCTTATACAAAACTTAGTAATTTCTTAAGTTTACAAAAACCTATCGGTTTAGCAATCTATGCATTACTTACGTTCTTATTTACCTTCTTCTATACAAATCTTCAGGTAGATCCAGAGAAGGTAGCTGAAAATCTTGGTAAGAGTGGTGCCTATATTCCAGGTATCCGTCCAGGATCTGAAACAAAAACTTACCTGAAAAAAGTACTCAACCGCATCACAGTATTAGGTGCTACAGC
>CADBUH010000232.1 GCA_902797775.1 uncultured Erysipelotrichaceae bacterium
GGTATCTAATACCGCATCACAACAGAAGAAAGGATGTCCCATCTTTTCTTCCATATGCATACTAATCTCATCAAATTTATGACGCATTAAACTACCATTATTAACTGGTGTAAAATCTTTTCTATGCATAACCTTAGGTACATGGTGAGACGCAATACATCTCCAGTTTGTGATACCTGTTGCGCTATGTTTATAACCTCCAGAATATCCTCCATATGGATTTCCTTGAACATGTCCAATAAGAATTGGTAAATCTGCTTCATAAACATATTTATTCATGAATACAGGATCTCCATTCTCTGTTACTCCAAGGTCAACCATATGTTCTTGATCTTCACTATCATGCGAAAAGATTTGTCCTGTAGGATAGAATTCATCAAAGACTTCTTTCGAGAAGATGGCTTTTACATCTTCTTCTTTTGATTTTGGATGTAAACCATTGGAGATGATAAAGAGAATATCTTTCTTTTCTACTCCTGCTTCATAGAGTTCTTCTAAGATATATTTAATACTTAATTTACGATGTGAAGTTTCTTGTTCTCCACCTTTAACACGATCTGGAACAACAAATACAACTTTACTTCCCTTCTTCACAAGTTTCTTAATTGGTTTCATACCAATAGGATTTTTCAAACTCTTCTTATAAGCTTTTTCTAAATCCTTCTCTTTAATACACGCAGGATCTTTTACGGTTTCTCCTGGAATAAAGACATCGGTTGTATCTGGTAAATTAGCGGTTAGGACTCCTTGTCCATATTCAAATTCAAACTGTTTCATCTTGCATCTCCTTAAAAAATTTCGCTCCTTCTTTCGCAATATGCATCGGATCATTTAATGGATTTACTTCCAAACATAAATATCCTTTGTAGTTTTCTTTCTTTAAGAATCGATAGACTTCTTTTAAGTTCGCTTCTCCCATTCCTGGTGCTAAGCGATTGGAATCCACTAAGTGGATATGTTTAATCAGTGGTAATGCTTCTTGTAAGGTTTCTATCATAGGTTCTTCTTCAAGAAACATATGGTAGGTATCTGCCATGATATAGAGTGGTAATCCACTTTGGTGGATTGCTTCTACACATTCAGATACTTTATTGATCGTATTAATTTCCAATTTATTAATCGGTTCGATTACAAGTGGTACTCCTAAAGGTTCACTAATCTTTAAGAGTTCTTCACAAGAAGCAAAGTATCTCTTCAAGAATTCCTCCATGGTTTCCTCTTCCTCTTTACTTCCACGAACTAAACCTAAGGAAACCATGCCTTGGCAAGAAGAAGTACATTCGATGATTTCTCCAATTTGTTTGATTGCTTCTTTTCGAATGTCTTCTTCTTTACTTCCTAAGCAGAGTCCTTGACGAGCTAGAGCAGCTGGCATGACGACCCCTACTCCAAGTTCATATTCTTTTAGTTTTTGAATCGCTTCTTTTGTTTCATTACTATGTGGATTATCCATAAATAAATCCACACCTTCATAACCTAAATCTTTGATGGTTTTTAAATGGGAATCCGTTACCCTTGAAAAGAGTGCTGGCATTCCAACAGGTGCTTCAAAGATAGAAATAGATACCGAAGGTTTCATTATTTTTTCTCCTGATAGAAATATGCATTCTTACCATATTTTCTTAGATAGTGTTTATCTAAAATATGTTTTTCTAATTTTGGAGCATTTGGATTAATGTCGAGTGTTAGCATCGCCATGCGTGCAAGTTCTTCTAAGATCACACTATGTTCAACTGCACTCTTCGCATCTTTTCCCCACGTAAATGGACCATGTCCTGCAGTTAAAACCGCACACATTTGCATCGGATCAATCTTTCTTTCTAAGAATGTTTCTACGATGACTTCTCCGGTATGTTTTTCATAATCGTTTTCGGTTTCTTCGATTGTCATTTGTCTTGTGCAAGGGATATCTCCATAGAAGTGATCGCCATGGGTTGTTCCAAAAGCAGGAATATCGCATCGTGCCTGTGCCCATGCAGTCGCATAAGTAGAATGCGTATGTGCAATCGCTCCAATGTCTTCAAATTGTTTATAAAGAGCTAAATGGATATCTAAATCAACGGAAGGTAATAACTTTCCTTCTACGATATTTCCATCTAAATCCGTTACCGACATATCTTCTGGTTCTAAATCTTCATATTCAATACCACGTGGTTTAATAATCACTAATTGATTCTCACGATCAATGACGGATACATTTCCCCATGTATAAAGCACTAGACCTCTTTTTACGAGTTCTAGATTTGCTTCATATACTTCTTTTTTTATTTCTTTTAAATTCATATGTTTATTATCTATGTATATTATATCTTTATTATAGGAATGATTTAAATGGAATATTAGGTTCATCCATGTCAAAGGCATCACTGAAGCCTCTTTCAAACATATAGACTTTCTTATCCTTATCTCTTGGATACATATAGCCTCCACCTACTTGCCAAATAAATGGATGGAACTTATAGTCTAAGCGTTCTTTACGATAGTGCCAGAGATATAAGATTTCCATAGGATCTGCTAGCATGTTTGTCCAAATATCATAGTGAATTGGAATGATGACTTTAGTTTGTAAGTCTTCTGCCATTCTTAAGCAATCCACACTTGTTACTTTATCTGTACATCCAATTGGGTTTTCTCCATAGGATACAAATGCAACATCAATATCAAACATCTTTCCATGTTTTACATAATAGTTAGAGAAGTGAGAATCTCCACTATGATAGATGGTTCCACCAGGTGTCTTAAACACAAAGTTTACAGCACGATCATCCATATCATCTGGTAAGCGTCCACGAATATCTCCCGCTGGAGGTGCTGTAATTAAAGCGGTACGGTCAAAGGAATCTGTCGCAATAATTTCAATATCTTTTACTTTGATACTATCACCAGGTCTTACTTCTTTAATTCTTTCTTCTGGTACACCCCACTTACGCCAAATATCACAACTATATTTTGGGCCAATGAATGGTGCATCAGTTTGATTTACAATCGCTGCTGCAACATATGGATCAATATGATCTCTATGGAAGTGTGTAGATAATACTGCATCCATCTTTTTAAATTCAAATGGATCAATAACCATTGGTACTGCTCTACAGTTTGGTTGGAATTGTCTAGAACCTACCATACGAGCCATTTGGAAA
>CADBUH010000233.1 GCA_902797775.1 uncultured Erysipelotrichaceae bacterium
CGTAACAGAGGTTCTCTTATCAACAAACAAAAGGAGATTAGTATGCGTTTAATTATTCAAGAAAATTATGAAAATATGAGTAAATGGGCTGCGAATTATATCGCTAATAAAATTAACGCTCATAAAGAAGATCGTCCATTTGTATTAGGACTTCCTACAGGTTCATCCCCTATTGGCGTTTATCAAGAACTTGTAAAGAAAAATAAAGCTGGTGAAGTAAGCTTTGCGAATGTTGTAACCTTCAATATGGATGAATACTTAGGTTTACCTCGTGAACATGACCAAAGTTATTGGTACTTCATGCACGATAATTTCTTCAATCATTTAGTTGATATGAAACCTGAAAATATTAATATTCTAAATGGGATGACCGATAATCCTGAAGAAGAATGTGCACGTTATGAAGAAAAGATTAAGAGTAATGGTGGAATTGACCTCTTTATGGGTGGAATTGGTGTCGATGGACACATCGCCTTCAATGAACCATTTACTTCTCTAAATTCTCGTACAGGTGTTCGTAACTTAACAACCGATACAAGAATCGTAAATAGTCGTTTCTTTGATAACGATATGAATAAAGTTCCTGCTCAAGCACTCTCTGTTGGTGTAGGTACCGTATTTGATTCAAAAGAAGTATTAATTCTTATCAATGGACATAACAAGGCAAGAGCTCTTGCTGCTACGGTAGAAGGAAGTGTAAGTCATAAATGGACTTGTTCAGCACTTCAAAACCATAATGGTTCTATCATCGTATGTGATGAACCAGCGTGTGGTGAATTAACCGTAGATACTTATAAATACTTCCTAGATATTGAAAAAGAAGAAAGATTATAAGAATGATAAGCCTTAGGGTTAAGAACCCTAGGGCTTTTTCTTTTAAATGGAAATGCTATGATTAAGTTAGAATAAGAGGAAGAAGTATGCTTGAGATTGGAACGAAAGCACCAACCTTTGAACTACTCAATCAAATTGGAAAAAGCATAAACGAAAAGACTTCCTTTTACACTTTTATCCGATAGAGAGAAGAACGTATTAAAGCTTATGCTAAAGGGTCTTCTTTAATATAGGATTTATCATTTAGGGGAAAACAAATGAAACTATTAACGGAAGCAATCATGAAGTATCTATTCGGTGTAATCCTTGTGGGTATCCTTCTCTTTTTACCTGCAGGGACATTAAGATGGAATCATGGTTTATTATTCATGGCTTTATTATTTATTCCGATGTTTATCGCAGGAATCATCATGTATATAAAAGCCCCTAATCTTTTAAGAAGTCGATTAAATGCCAAAGAAAAACAATCCACACAAAAAGACGTAATCAACTATAGTGGCATTATGTTTATACTCGCATTTGTGATTGCGGGTTTAAATTATCGATTCAAGTGGGTTTTCTTTCCAAAAGGATTTGTATCAATTGGAAGTATTCTATTCTTAATCTCTTATTTATTATTTGCGGAAGTATTAAGAGAGAATGCATATTTATCGAGAACGATTGAAGTTCAAGAAAACCAAAAAGTGGTGGATACAGGTTTATATGGAATCGTAAGACATCCAATGTATTTTGCGACATTATTTCTATTTTTGAGTATGCCATTAATATTAAATTCCCCAATCTCTTTCTTAATTATGTTAAGTTATATCCCTATTATTCTTAAAAGAATAAAAAATGAAGAAGAAGTATTGGAAAAAGAATTAGATGGGTATAGCGCTTATAAAGAGAAAGTAAAATATCGTCTACTACCATTTATTTACTAATAAGGGATATCGCATATGAACTTTAAAGAATATGGTTCAAAAGATAAAGATACAATCCTTCTTCTTCATGGTGGAGGATTATCATGGTGGAATTATCGAGAAGTAGCTCGTCTTCTCGAGCAAGATTACCATGTCATCCTTCCCATCTTAGATGGACATGCGGGAAGTGATCATCCTTTCACCACAATCGAAGAGAATGCAGCAAGGATTATTACTTTCCTTGATGAACAATACAATGGTTCTATCTTATTGATGGGAGGTCTATCTTTAGGTGCACAAATTCTAATTGAGATCTTGTCACAGCGTAAAGATATCTGTTCCTATGCTTTAATTGAAAGTGCCTCTGTTCTACCATCCAAGACCTTAAATACCTTTATTACACCCTCCTTAAATCTAAGTTATGGATTGATTAAGAATAAAAGTTTTGCGAAATTACAATTTCAATCTCTACATATGAAAGAAGATTTATTTGAAGACTATTATCGAGATACTTGCCAAATTAAGAAAGAAGATATGATCGCATTTTTAAAAGCGAATACATCGTATAGTCTCAAGAATTGTTTCAAAGATGCTACAGCAAAGATTCATGTATATGTTGGTGAAAAAGAAACAAATGAAATCATTCATTCTGCCGAAAGAATTTGTGAAAAGCACCCTTCAAGTGAACTTCATCGCTTACCTAATCTTAGACATGGAGAATTCTCCATTAATAATCCAACACAATATGTAGATGCGATTAGAAAGATTCTTAAAAACGTTTAGATTTCAATTCTAAGAGTTTTCTTTAACAACTTCACGTTTACCTAGGAACTTCATTGAATTTAAAGGTTAATTATGCTAAATTTTCGTAAGAGGAAAATGCATGAATTATCTATTCTAAATATACTATTGAAAAGATAATTGAACGTAAGAAGGAAAACGATGATTTTAATTATTGAAGGTTTAGCCATGTGTTTTATCCTACTAATCGTATGTGTAGTAGGTATAGCGAATAAAGGACCTGTTGGTCTAGTTTGTTTTTATGAGAAAGATGTTCAAGATAGAGTTGTTGAATTAGGATTAACAACGAAAGAAGAAATCAAAAGAAGTACGATTCTTGCTGCAATTGCAGTTACTTTACCGATGACGATTCTAATCCCATATATGGTATACAAGATGAATGGTGTAACCGATTTTAAGCAAGCCGTATTTCAAATGGTTGTTATATCTTTGATTGCCAACCTATTCGATCGATTCTTCATTGACTATTATTGGGTTGGTAAAACAAACGCTTGGAATATCCCAGGCACCGAAGATTTAAAACCTTATATACCAACGAGTACTCTTATAAAGAAATGGATTGGAACGCTCATTGTTCATCCACTTGTATTCTTGCTAATTGCTTGGATCATTCAATTTGTCACAAAATAAAAG
>CADBUH010000234.1 GCA_902797775.1 uncultured Erysipelotrichaceae bacterium
TATCATACCTTTCACCTCTGCTTTGTGTTTTAGTAATAGATTATAGATTGAAAACTCCTTTGGGAGTTTTTGATACATGAATTCTATCGCATCCTCTACTGTCATTGTATCACGACTGGTTTCAATAAAATCATTTACCCAACAGTATTCTCCCAAAACTTTACAACTTCTCTTTAAGTTCATATTTTTATTTTTATTGATGTTGAAAAACTCTGCCTTTAGTTCAATAGAATTATTCTTTTGAAAGTGGGTTGTAAGGTATTCCACATCATATTCATTCGTGGTTCTTGAACCATTATAAAAAACGATAAATCTAGGACTCGGAAGTATTAGTGCTTTTTGGTGATAGAGATCAAGGTCATTCTTTTGAAGATAGCCTTCTAAAAGTTTGGCGTAATACAGTAAGAAGCGAATGGACATATTTCTAGAGAAAGTAGATTGGTGTTCAACCATCATTAAGTGATCTCCAATAATGAATGAAACATCATTTCTTAATCCTAGAAATATAACATTATCAATGGTGCTCAGTTCTATTTCTTCTGGGTCTGTATAGTTTGAATGGTTTAAAGCGTTATACAGTGAAAGTAACCAATCTTTATGCTCAACTCTACCAAAAAGAAAACGAAATAGGGAGTCTTTGTAAGTTCGACTAATCATAGTCTAAACCTCCTTCACCTATTTCATTTTCAAAATATTTAATATTCCCCTAAAAAATTTTATTTTTTATGCAGGTTTTACTTTAATTGTGAAATCAAAATCACTTAATCTTAGTTCATCCATTGGATCATTTGGATTCTCTAAGAGACGTTTTGATTGTGTTAAGATTGCGTCTTCTATGACATTTCTCGCAAGACGACCATTACCAGCTTCTGCCGCATTAACTTCTTGCACTTCATTAAAGAATTCTTCAAGTTTAGGTAATGCTTCTTCAGATATCACATACCCTTTACTCTTAGCTTGAATTTGCGCTATCTTACGTAATTCCTCACCAGTATAATCAGGGAAGTTAATAATATTTGGGAATCTCGATTTTAATCCAGAGTTACTTTCCATAAAGACTTCCATTTCTTTTTTGTACCCTGCAAGGATAATAATTAAGTCATCTCTATGGTCTTCCATAGCCTTTACAATCGTATCGATACACTCTAGACCAAACGCATCATCTTTCCCTCTATAAAGAGAATATGCTTCATCAATAAATAGAACACCACCTAACGCAGATTTAATAACCGACATCGTTAATGGAGCTGTTTGTCCTACATATTGTGCAACTAAGTCCGCTCTTGTGACTTCTACAAGTTGTCCACGAGACAGTGCACCAATCGCTTTCATATAGCGTGATAATAAACGTGCAATGGTTGTTTTACCTGTACCAGGATTCCCTGTAAAGATCATATGTTTTGAAACTTCACCTGTTTTCATCCCTTGTGCACGACGTATCTCTTGCATCTTTATATGAGATTGTACAGATTTGATATAGTTTTTAACCATATCCAATCCTACAATTTCATCCAACTCTTTATTTACTGCTTCAATTTCTTCTGCAGAAGTCTTTGTACGAGATAAGGTAATCTTATCTGTTCCAACACTCGCAATTGGTAGATCATTTTCCACCATCATTTCCGCTGTCGCATTTTCTGGAATTTGTTTTTCTAATACTTGTTGGCTTAAAGAAATATAGAAATCTTGGAATAAGTCATGGATTGCATCTGCACCTTGTGTCTTATCAAAGTGTTTCATTACCCACTCTTCAATTTCCTTTGAATCTTTTACATCAAGTTTTAAATTAACACGTGCTCTTTGTTGAAGTTCTTGCATCTTAGAATGGATAACTAGATTTAATCTTCCTTCATCTAATGCAGGGAACGTAACTGTATCTAATACATGGTATAAGAAGTTTGCACCAAAGGCATCTTGTACAGCCTTGGTTCCTTTGGTTGTCATAAAGACAAGGTATTTACCTTCTACGGATAAAGAGTCAACTGCTTCTTTTACTAAACCAGTTTGGTTTTCTACTAAGATTCCTTTATTCAATACATAACGTTTACTTAATACGGTCTTTCCTTCACATACTAAATCATCTAGCATTCTTAAGAAAGCAGGGAATCCAATCTCAAAGTTTTCAAAACAGATTACAGATCCCTTTCCCGTTAAACATTTATATAAGTCTTGTAGGAAGATTTGTTCTTGGGAACCACTTTGGTATAAAGACATATCAATGGTATAAATTTCATCACTAATAAAGATTTGTCTTTCATAAATACTACGTACCATAGCAGTTAAACTAGAGTGTTTTCCACTTCCAATTGGACCGGTCACTAAGATGACATTCTTAGCTTTTCCTTTGGTTTCACCCATTACAAATGGACGACGGAAAGCAGTCGTTAATTGACGTAAAGTATCTTCTTCTACCACAACTTTCTTAGTTACTTCTTTTAAGATTTCTTCAAAGATTTCACCACTATCACTTGGTAAAACTTCAATCGCTTGTGGTTCACTTTCTACCCCATAGTCTTCTTTTATCTCTTGTTGAATTTTAACCATCTCATTGGTATCTAATCCATTCAACATGGACATCTCTTCTAAATCTTTTTTCTGTTTCTCTAAGACCGCCTTTAAAGCATCCAACGCATCATTTGAACTCTTCATTGTATCCGCAAGTTCTTCCACTTCTTCTTTAATACCTAAAGAAAGTTCTACAGCTTCATCTGGATTGATTGTTTTACGATCTTTATTTAAAACTTCACGCATTAAGCGTTCTTTTTCTTCTCTTTTCTTATCACGATCTGACATACTTACTCGCCATCCTTTTTCGCTGTTTCAACCATATCAATTCCACCTGTTAAACCATCTTTACGTAAGAGTGCTTCTAAGGTAGCCATATCTGCAGATAGGTTTGTGAAGTCACTATCTGACATACTAGGAATAATTGTATTGAGTGCTTCATTGATAGAGTGAATGGTTCCTTTCAATTGTTCAACATTCTTTTCATAGTTCGCATCACTCTTAACCGTTTGAAGGTTTGTATATTGTTGAAGAATCTTAGCTAAGTATGGAAGATAGTAGTCATACATCTTCTGCATCTTCTTTCCACTATCTGGAAACTTATTCTCTAACATATCAATTTGTTTTAAGAGAGCACTTGTCTCATATAAACCATTTGAAATTTCTTCATCTGGAATATCACTATTTAAACTATTAATACCTTCCATGAAGTATCTTGCAGTCTTCTTGGCAGGTTCTTGTTTTTCTTCTTTCTTCTTAGTCTCTTTCTTTGTTTCTTTTCTTTCTGGTTTCTTTTCTTCTATCTCTGCATCTACAATTTCAACTTCTCCAGCCTTTTGTGCATTCTTAGCCATCGCTAATAAGGTTTCAAAAAGACTATCATAAAGCTCTTTATAACGGTTTCTAAATTCATTAAGTGTTCCGATTCTTGTTCCATTACGATAAACATCTAAGTTACTTAAATTGGAATAATTTTCCGTTCTTAAAAAGAGTTCAATTCCATTTGGCATTTCTAAATGTGTATTTGTTCGAAAGTATTTTCTGAGATAAACATTAATTTTTGCTAAATCAGCTGCTGTATGACTATTTCCAGTTCTACGTTCTGTATATCCATAACTATTCGTTCTACGACGATAACTAGAAGATGTACCGACTGAATTATTCGCTGCCTTTACTGCTGCATAAATAACCGCAAAAATAGATCCCATGATAATCGCAAAAGGAAGTAGTCCACTACCACCAAATACAAACAACAATATAAATAAAAACCAATAATCACCAAAAGTTCTATTTCTCACTTTCGCTTGATCTCCTTTTCGCGATAAAAATTATATCATATAAACTCAATGAATCTATTAATTTTTATAATAAAAAGAACCCTTATTCAGGATTCTCTTCAACTTCCTCTTCTTTTTGAAGACGGTACATATCACTATAACTTAGGAATTGGATCTGATCAGCATTTAATTTTGCTTGATTTCTTTGTTTCTTTACATTCCCCTCATGTACAGTATTTAAGATTTCTTTATTCACCATATATTGGACATATAATACTTTCTTCAATAAGAACCAATTAATGATATAGCGATAAATCTTATCTGTACGATCCTCTACTTCTAGAAGTTCTGTTTTTGCTTGTTCAACTTGTTCTTCAGCTGCTTTTAGAGCTTGTGCTTGAAGTTCTTCATAGTTTGTGAAGTGTTCATGATCAATCGCTCTTTGTAAAGCGCCTGCTTTCTTCTCGAATAAGTTATTGAACGCTGTAACAATTCGACTAGGATCTTGTGTACTAATTGCGACTATCTCATTTTTACAATCAATAAATAGACTGCCTGGTTCTGTCATGCAATAGTAAAATCCTTTCGCATAAAGATAACTATATGGTTCATACGGCACCACTAATAGCGCCCGATCTTCCTCCTCTACGGTTGTATAGAGGATATATGGATAAACTAGCGCTTTACCATGTAGTTTGAAGATGTCTTTATAACGGATAATTTGGTTGCTGATGGCGTCTTGACTGATATCGCTTTTTAGTCCGACGCAAATCTTAACATTTTGGTAGTTGTGATTAATTGTAGTGAATGCGTCTTTCAAGATTGGATCTAAATCCGAATCTTCAAGACTTAAGTAGTCTTCAAGATAGCCATTAAACAGGCAATTGTCTCCATAATGACGATCATCAAGTTGTAGATCAAGAAGTGATCGTATAGCCATTGTAACCTCCAATGGTGCCTAACTAATTATAGGCA